>DOHC01000296.1 GCA_003535475.1 Nitrospiraceae bacterium | reverse complement strand
AGATTCTATTCAGTTTTCAAGGTGCAAAACATCTTTATTTTTTAGAAAATAATGAAACCTTCTTGGTGGAGATGACGGGATTCGAACCCGTGGCCTCCACGTTGCGAACGTGGCGCTCTCCCAGCTGAGCTACACCCCCGACATAATCATTTTGCCGAGTGACAATCATTGATCATGGTGGGCCTATCTGGAGTTGAACCAGAGACCTCACGCTTATCAGGCGTGCGCTCTAACCATCTGAGCTATAGGCCCAAACAAAACCACCTTATCGGCCACAAATAATTTTAAAAGAGCAAAACCAGAGTGACTAAAATAACCTAAATTGTCCGTTACTGTCAAGTTTACCAGTTATGATGATATTGATGTTTTTTAGCGCAACGGGGTAAACTTAATCTCCATGAAAAAGAAACTGCATGACATTATAGAGAGAGCAGTTAAACAATTTGGCATTTCCATTCCAGAGATAGTTATAGAATTACCAAAGGAAGAGGCATTCGGCGACCTTGCAACCCCTGCTGCAATGTCTTTGGCAGGTGTTCTTAAAAAACCGCCAAGGAAGATAGCAGAAGATATTGTAAATGCTATCGCTGAAAAAGATGTTTTTGAGAAAATAGAGATTGCAGGTCCCGGGTTCATCAATTTTACCTTCTCAAAACCGTATATTTATTCAGAGTTAAAAAGCCTGATAAAAGGCCGCTCCGGATTTCTGAGGGCTGATATCGGAAAGGGCAAGAGAATCCAGATTGAATTCGTAAGCGCAAATCCTACTGGGCCTCTGCATCTCGGACACGGCAGGGGCGCTGCTGTCGGCGCTGCATTGTCTAATCTGCTGAGAGCAGCAGGCTATAAGGTGGAAAAAGAATTCTACGTAAATGATGCGGGAAGACAGGTGAAACTGCTGGGGCTTTCAGTATTTGCGCGATATAACCAACTGCTCGGCATAGATTATCCGTCTCCCGAAGACGGTTATAAGGGTTCTTACATTGAAGACATTGCAGACAAAGTAATAAAGAAGTGCGGCAATAAATATGCGGAGGTATCCATTGAAGAGGCGGGAGGATTTTTTACGGATTTTTCTTACAGGCTGATGCTCGAGGGCATAAAGCAGGACTTAAAGGAATTCGGAATTACTTTTGACACATGGCAGAGCGAGCGAGAGCTTTATGAAAGAGGAGAGGTAACACAGGCTATAAATGACCTGAAAGAGCGTGATTATATCTATGAAGAAGACGGCGCAGTGTGGTTCAGGTCAACCGCATTCGGAGACGATAAAGACAGGGTCGTGATTAAAAAAGACGGAGAGTATACTTATTTTGCGCCTGACATTGCATACCACAGGAATAAGGTAGAGAAAGAATTTGATGAGCTTATAGATATTTGGGGCGCTGACCATCACGGATACATTCCAAGGATACAGGCGGTGATTCAGGCGCTCGGCTATCCAAAGGAAAGGCTGAAAATACTCCTCGTTCAGATCGTGTCGCTTTTGAGAGGCGGCAGGCCTGTTCAGATGTCAAAAAGGGCAGGGGAATTTGTGACATTGAAAGAGGTGATTGACGAGGTTGGCGCAGATACGACAAAGTTCATATTCCTTACGCGGCGCCCTGACAGCCATCTGGAATTTGACCTTGAGGTTGCAAAGGCACAGTCAGCGGAAAATCCTGTTTTTTATGTGCAGTATGCAAATGCGCGCATAAACAGTATATTCTCTCACGCAAAGGAGCAGGGGATAAATATTGAAAAACCTGATGATGCAGATCTCAGCCTTTTATCTCTTCCTGAGGAGATAAGGATAATAAAGAAACTGCTTGCATATCAGATGGCATTTGAAGGCGCTGTCATCGCGCATGAGCCGCATAGGATAACATTTTATCTCCAGGAACTTGCAGGGATGTTTCACCCCTACTATCACAGGCACAAGGTAGTAATGGATGATATAGAACTGACCAAGGCAAGGCTTGCTTTATGCGAGGCAGTAAGGATTGTCCTGAAAGACGGATTTGAGATTTTGGGACTCAGCGCGCCTGAAAGGATGTAAGAAATTCTGTAAGGAGACCGTGGCTGTCTTTCGGCAATCTTAAACTACCTTTGCAAAAGTGCAGGTGTTAATGCTATATAGCAGTCTCTTACAAGTTTTAATTGCAGTGCTATCCACTCCACTTCGTGGAGACTTCAGCCCCTATACCGACAGACCCGTGAATCTTGCCTTAATCCAGCCCCAGCCTCCTTACACATGTCTGTCATAAAAATGATTCAAACGCATCTTCCGTGTTAAACGCGTGTGTTAAAATATCAGGATGTCAAATAGAGAGCTTATAATTGAGGGAGCGCGCCAGAACAACCTCAAAAATATCACGCTCCGCCTTCCCCATGACAAGGTCATAGCGGTAACCGGAGTTTCAGGCTCAGGCAAGTCATCGCTTGCATTTGACACAATCTTTGCAGAAGGGCAGTGGAGGTTTATTGAATCTCTTTCAACTTATGCGCGGCTTTTTCTTGAAAAACTTGACAGGCCTGATGTTGATGCAATCCACAATATACGGCCTGCCATAGCCCTTGAGCAAAAAAATCCTGTAAAGGGCTCACGCTCAACAGTAGGAACGCTCACGGAAATCTATGACCTCCTGAGGCTTCTTTATTCCAAAATAGCAGCTCCGTTCTGCCCGCAGTGTGGAAAGGAGATAAGGAAATGGGATACCTCTGAGGTGATCAAAGAATTAACTGAAAGATACACGGGCAGCAAGGCAATAATCATCTTCAATTCTTCGGAATCGCTTGAAGCCCTCAAACAAAGAGGTTTTCACAGGGCATGGGTTGAGAATGAAATCATCGACATTTCTGATTTTAACTCTAAACTCTCAACTCTGAACTCTCAACCTTTTTCTATCGTCCTTGACAGGCTGATAATAAAAGATGAACCGAGACTATCGGATTCCATAGAGATGGCATGGAGAGAGGGAAATGGGAGTATGAAAGTTATCCTCATTGATACAGTTCACGGTTCACAGTTCACGGTTCACAGTTTTTCTTCTGAGAACGCATGTGATGATTGCAACATCTCTCTTCCTGAGCCTTCGCCTCTGTTGTTCTCATTTAATCATCCTATTGGAGCGTGTCCTGAATGCAAAGGGTTCGGAAATATCCTTATCTATGATGAAGAACTTATAATCCCGGATAAGTATCTTTCCCTTTCAGAAGGCGCCATAGGCGTATGGGAAAAGTCAGGATATAAGTGGTGGAAAAAACAGATGATTGCAGGGGCTAAAAAAGCAGGCATTGATATAAAGAAACCTTTTAATGAGCTTTCAAAGGAAGAAAAAGACAAGCTCTTTAAAGGCACAGATGATTTCTACGGCATAGATAATTTTTTTGAGGAGCTTGAAGCAAAAAGGTATAAACTGCATGTAAGGGTATTTCTGAGCAGGCACAGGAAGGCTGCTGTCTGTCATGCCTGCAACGGCAAAAGACTGAAAAAGGAATCGCTTGCATATAAGATTTCCAATCTTGATATTGCCGAGGTATGCGAACTCCCTGTATCAGGGCTCATAAAGTTTTTCACGGATGCTGATATATCGCTATTCAAGAGAAACCTTGCGAAAGAACTCCTCAGGCAGATCAGCCTTAAACTTCAGTTTCACAGCAGGGTCGGCCTTAATTATCTGAGTCTCAGCAGGCAGGGCAAGACGCTTTCAGGAGGAGAATATCAGCGTGTAAATCTTTCAAACCAGCTCAGCTCACTGCTGACAGGAACGCTTTATGTGCTTGATGAGCCTACAGTCGGGCTTCATCCAAGGGACACAGAAAGGATTGCAAAGATAATGTCAGAACTCTCAGGGCTGGGGAATACGATAATTGTCGTTGAACACGACAGAGATATTATTAAATCCGCTGACTGGGTAGTGGAGCTTGGCCCCGGAGGCGGGCGCAACGGGGGAGAGGTTGTATTTTCAGGAGCAATGGAAAAGTTTTTAAAGACCGATACATCAACTGCAAAATATTTAAGAGGTGAAGAAGCAGAGATACAGGAATTTGACGACAAAAGAAGAATTTCACCGAGAAATTATTTAGCGCTGACCGGAGCTGCCGGCAATAACCTGAAATCTGTTGACTTTAGACTCCCAGTAGTGACTCTTACGACAGTAACCGGAGTTTCGGGCTCAGGCAAAAGCAGTNNTTGTGGTTGAGACATTTTACAGGGCTCTGGCAAAACATTTTAAGGTTGAGCCTGATGCGCCATTGCCATATAAAGATATTCTGGGAATGGAACATATCAGAAACGTAAAACTTATAGACCAGACTGCGATAGGCAAAAGCCCGCGTTCAAATGTGCTGACCTACCTTAAGATGTTTGACCCTATACGCAGACTTTTTTCAGAACAGCATGAGGCAAAGGCACATGGATACGGCCCGGGCTTTTTTTCATTTAATGTAACTGGCGGCAGGTGTGAGACATGCAGGGGCGAAGGGTATCAGAAGATGGAGATGTATTTCTTTGAAGACCTTTATGTAACATGCGAAGAGTGCGGAGGCAAGAGATATAAGCCTGAGGCATTGAGGATTACTTACAAGGGCAAAAATGTAAATAATATCCTGAATATGACGGTTGTTGAGGCTTCGGATTTCTTTTCTGACATATCGCAGATTAAAGGCAGGCTGTCATTAATGAAAGACATCGGACTCGGTTATCTCAGGCTTGGCCAGCCTGCAACAACATTTTCAGGAGGCGAGTCACAGAGAATAAAAATCTGTTCTGAACTCCAGTCTCATGACTCAAGACTCCAAACTGTTCCGAAAGGAACCCTTTATGTTCTTGATGAGCCCACAGTCGGGCTTCATTTCACGGATGTGAAGGCTTTGCTTGGCGTGCTTCAGAGGCTTGTTGACGCAGGCAATACGGTGCTGGTTATAGAGCATAACCTTGATGTTATCAGGGCATCGGACTGGATTATTGATTTGGGGCCCGAAGGCGGAGAAAGAGGAGGCAGGGTAATATTTGAAGGATCGCCGGAAGAGATAGTCAAGGCAAAGGAGTCACATACAGGCAAATATTTGAAAAGCTATTGCGGCTGATGACTTTTAAGGATTTGAAAGCCCGCTATTTATCTTTGAATATAATGTATTGACCTGCTCGCCGCTGCCTTTAAGCATGAGTATTACAAAAATTGCTATCATAACTAACAGCAGTCCGTATTCAACCAGCGTCTGTCCTCTCTCGCTCTTCAATATCCCGAAAAATCTTGAACTTGCCCTCTCGCAGATTTCTCTTAAAGTAAGCATTTTGCCTCCTGTCCGCCTCATATTTTAGTTAAAGTCTAACACAAATCATAAACTTGTCAAGAATTTGTATAAGTTCCATACAAATGCGACATACCCCCTTTCTGGATAAGGTAGCCGATTGGAGTCATCTTACCAAGAGACTTGGGAATTCTCTTGGTATTGTAGAAGAGCAGGTATTCTGCGAGATGCGAGTGAAAAAGAGATTTGTCATGGATAACATCCAAGTGGTTGTCAATGAACTCTTCTTGGAGCGTCCTGTTGTAGCGCAAAATAATGCTGTTACTCTTGGGACATCTGGGATAACTAAACAGATGAGGAATCTGCTCCTTACGTAATGCCGAGTCGAATTCTCCCTGATTCTCAGAACCGTTGTCGTTCTGCCAGTCCTTGATCGGAAGAGGATAGACGGCTCTGAACCGCTCGTAGAAATCTTTCATATTCCGGCTGTTCAGACGCTTATAGTTAAGAGTAAAGGCAAACTTCAGTTTTGCGTCAATGGCATTATAAAAGTAGTCCTTCACCCCGTCTGTTACCCTCTCTACCGTATCTGAGATGATATGACCGAAGTCCTCGTGCCGTGGGGATCGCTTTACCCTCAGGCATTTCTGTCTGGCCTGCCGCTTGATGCTGGGGTCATGATAGACCCTGCCGGTTTCTGGTAAAAAAGCTTGTTACGCTTGATCACCTTGCCTATGGTGGACTCAGCAATGTCCTTAAGTCCCTTGTCCGTGCAGAATTCATCCAACAGGGGTTTGATCTTCTCTTTGCCCAGTCTCGGATATTCCTGCCTTAACTGCCTGATAAACTGGACGATTTCCGGGGCAATATTAGATGTCCTGACTCTCTTGGGTCTCGTCGACTCAGGCACCAGCCCCTCTAGTGCTCCTTCATGCCGCCTGAGTTTCTTCCTCCATCTGCTGATCACTTTCCGGCTTGCTCCAAAGGCTTCTTTTGTTGCCTGTTCCCCATACTGTTTATAAAACTCGATAATCCGCAGCCGCTCCTGTGCAACTTCGCTCCTGGCAAATCTCCTGAGGCTTGAAAGCATCTTCTGATACCTCCTGTAGCCTCGTATCCTACTAAATACTGAGTACGCTCGTGCATAATGGTCCATTACTCCCTAATGTCGCATATGTATCGTAACTTTTCCAG
>DOHC01000219.1 GCA_003535475.1 Nitrospiraceae bacterium | reverse complement strand
AGACATAACAGTACTTGAATTCTATTATCCTCTATTTCAGGGATACGACTCTGTACATCTGAAAGCAGATGTTGAACTTGGAGGCACAGACCAGAAGTTCAATATACTTATGGGAAGAACTTTACAGAGGAAAATGGGGGTTGAAGAGCAGGCTGTTGTCCTCATGCCTTTGCTTGAGGGACTGGACGGCGTGAACAAGATGTCAAAGAGCCTTGGGAACTACATTGGGATTACAGAAGAGCCAAGGGATATATTCGGAAAGGTAATGTCAATAAACGATACCCTCATGCTCAGGTACTATGAACTTCTGAGCCATATTTCAATTGATGAACTCAGCGCACTGAAGAAGGGAATAGAAAAAGGCACTATCCATCCTAAAACCGCCAAAGAAAATCTTGCAATGGAGATTGTCGAAAGACACTGGGGTAAGGATGCATCGCTAAAGGCAAAGGAAGAGTTTGAGCATATATTTAAGGATAAGGGAAAGCCTGATGAAATCCCTGTTGTTGAGCTTAAGTGGGAAGAGGATGAGATGTGGATCCCTAAGATAATGAAACTCTCAGGGTTATGTTCAAGCACAGGCGAGGCAATGAGGCTTATAAAGCAGGGCGGAGTTTTTATTGATGACAAGAAATGCGACAATCCTGACGCAAAGCTCAGAAAAGGTGATTACCTTTTCAAGGCAGGGAAGAGGAAGTTTGCAAAGATAGTTTCAAAATAGGATACCCCAATGAGGATTTTTAAAAAATTATTTTCTCAGCTTAATGCAAACCATGTAAGGCACCTTGTTGCTGGTGGTGTAGCAGGCAATCTCTACGGAATCGAAAGAGTAACAGCAGATATAGATATTGCACTTCCCCCGAATTAACGGACACACCGAAAGGTTAGGCTACAATATAACCTTATAACCTTGGAAGGTCTAAGATGCAGTTTTATCTTTCCGCCCTCGAAAGACAGACCGACCAACTGGACTATGTCCTCTACGGCCTCACGCCGGAGAAGATTAACAAATTTAAGTTAAAATAAACTATGCCAAAGGTAATTGTCGGGATGAGTGGAGGGGTTGATTCTTCTGTCACTGCATATCTCCTCAAAGAGAAGGGATACGACGTTGAAGGGCTGAGTTTTAAACTCTTTGAGACAAGGGGGAGGACAGATGCTACTGCCTGTTGTTCTTTACAGGCGATAGAAGGCGCTTCAAAAACGGCATCTGCCATCGGAATCCCTCACAGTTCAATTGATGTCAGGAATGATTTTATAGAGAAAGTCATCGAACCGTTTGTTGATTCATATACAAAAGGGTTAACTCCGAATCCATGCATATTATGCAACAGGCACATAAAATTCCCTTATCTTATTAAAGAGGCGGATAAGAGAGGTGCTGAATTCATCGCAACAGGACATTATGCAAGAGTAGTGCGAAGTTCAGAGTTAAGAGTTCAGAGTTCGGAGTTACTTGACTCGTCACTGTTAAAAGGCATTGACCCAAAGAAAGACCAGTCGTATTTCCTCTATGTCTTAAGGCAGGAGGAGCTTAAGAGAATTCTATTTCCGCTTGGAGATTATAAGAAAGAGGATGTAAGAAAAATTGCAAACAATCTCGGCCTTCCTGCTGCTCAGAGACCTGAAAGTCAGGAGATATGTTTCATAGAAGACAGAAATTATTTTAAGTTCATTGACAATATCTCTCAGTTTGCATGCAGTCCGGGGCCTATTATGGACATGAACGGGAAGGTGCTCGGAGAGCATAAAGGGATTTATCATTACACAATCGGCCAAAGGAAGGGGCTTGGCATTTCTTCCCCCCATCCTTTATATGTCGTGAAGATTGATGCTGTTAAAAATATCATCTGTGTAGGTTCTGAGGAATCAGCAATGATGAAGGAGATTGAAGTAAATGACCTTAATTGGCTAATTCCGATTTACCAATTTTCATCCGCCTCAGGCGGACAAGCCACTTCACCTTTCAAGGCAACAGTAAAAGTACGCTCTATGATGAAGGCTGAGCCGGCAAATATTTGCATTAGCCCTGACTTGAAAGCAGCAAAGATTATTTTTGACAACCCTCAGTGGGCTCCCGCACCGGGACAAAGCGCAGTCTTTTATGATGAGGATGTTGTTATCGCTGGAGGAGTGATTGCAAAAGCCTGACTGAATGAAGCTCTCATAGGATAGTTTTGATGATATAATAGGTATAAGAAATAAAAGTGAACTGCTTACAGCAGAGGAGGTATTGCCATGGAGAAAAAAAGAAAGATGCTGATGATGGAAATTTTTTGTGTGATTCTGTCTTCTGTTTTTTTGATTTCTTGCGCCACAAGCTATCAAGCCCAGCCGCTGCCGTTCAAGGTGCCCAGCGCCTATCCGAATGCTCAGAATATATCAGGCGCTACAGTCGGGGCAAAGGCATATGCGGATGCAGATGAAGCCCGGGAAACATTTGGTTTTGATATCCGGGCCGCCGGTATGCTGCCTGTTCAGGTTGTATTTGACAATCAGGGAAAACACACGCTTGAGATAAATTCATCGCAGACATTTCTTGAAGACAATGAAGGCAACCTCTGGCCCATACTTGCAAGCGATATTGCGTATGAGCGTGCAACGAAATATGCACAGACAAAAGAGATATTTAAGGAAGGAGCATATCACGGTTTTCTTGGCGCTATTGCAGGAGCAACAATCGGCGCAGCAATAGGCATTGTGACAGGACAGGATGTAGCTAAGATGACAGGGAGAGGCGCAGCTTTAGGCGCAGCAAGCGGGGCCGTTATTGGAGGAGCAAAAGGATATGATGCAAAGGAAGCGCAGAGCAAGATTATTGATGATTTAAAACAGAAGTCACTTCAATCTAAACCCATAGAGTCAAACACACTGGCATACGGAATTATCTTCTTTCCTGGTGAAGTAAAGTCGGTAAAACAAGTCAGGATGCAGATAGTTGAAAAGGACACAGGCGCTGCTCAAGTTCTGATACTGAAATTTTAGATCTGTCGCACACTTTAAAACCTGAAATATTTCTTTATCAAAATCTTCCTCCGTGCCCGGCCCATACGCCCACGCCTATTGCCAAAAGGCTCATGTCGAGAATAACCCAGTGAAAGACTGAAAGCCTGTAAAAGACCTTTGCGGTATCCTGCTGCGCCTCGCCCCTGAATAGCGCCTTGAATAATCTGCCTTCAAACATCAATATAAACACATAAAATACCCATACACCAGTCATCAGCGTAGGCCCAATCCCGGAGGCTTTAAACAGGACATTCCATCCGCCTGTGAGATGCAGGAGTAAAACACCTGTAACACCCACAACAACCACCGAGGTTTTTGCTATCTTTGCAAACCTGTGCTCAACTCCCTGAAAGAAAAGCACTTTCTCAAGAGAGTTCTCCATCCTCATTATCATAGGGAATACCACCATTGTCACAAAGGCAACACCGCCTATCCATAAGACTACTCCGATGACGTGAACTGCAATTAATAATGGCAGAAACATGACGCCTCCTGTTGTATACTTACATAAGATTTTTTATAGTATATTTGGTTTCGGCATTTCTTACAATTATATGATTTATATCATTACTTTCAGATGTGAGAATGATTTACAATTAGACATGACGCAATAAATGTTAAGAGGAGGTTTTAAATGCTTGACAAGGCAAAGATAGAGGAAGTGATTGACAGGGTCCGGCCTTTTCTCCAGCGCGACGGTGGAGATGTGCAGCTCGTGGATGTAACAGAGGACAATATTGTAAAGGTCAAGCTCACGGGAGCATGCGGCAGCTGTCCTATGTCAACAATGACACTTAAAGGAGGCATTGAAGCGGAACTGAAAAAGAGCATCCCTGAAGTAAAAGCTGTAGAGGCAATTTAATCAGGCTTAGCGCTGTAAGCAGGTTATGTTTCGGAGATGTCTTATTTTTTCTCCAGAACTATCCTGTGCTTTAAGAGCGCAATCTCTTTTATATTTCCTTCAAGAACCTTTTGCTCGCCGAACAGGTTTTTAAGGTATATCTTCCCCTGTTCGGGTTTTATTGTGTCAACATTCTCAAAATAAAGTTCTTCCGTGCCGTCTTTCAGTATATATACGTTTACATCACACATGGTTTATCTCCATTATACTGCTTTTTATAAAGTATAAACCAAATCCATAGCAGATAGCGACAGTTTTCAAAGGCGCTGGCTTGATACATAGGATTGGTTTGAGCGACATTAGAGATTTTTTGTTGACGTTCTTGGCGAATGGAGCGTCTAACAGCCGCAACTGTCTGAACGCAGTGAGTTTTGAGGCTGTAGTGTAATGAGCCGTAGAGCGACAGAAAAATATCTGCAGAAAGCGAAGACCAGTCCTATGTATCGTTTGACGCTCCCTCTTGTTGAAACCTTCTGTTTCATGCAACAATTATCTATGGAAAATATGCTCAGAGACGCGGCCGGCTCAACGCCTGATCCTGAAAGGGCATTTAAAAACCTTACTACATTCTGCTGGAACAATCCAGATTATATCGATAAGCTGAAAGCTGACATAACTCCGACATCTCTTCTTTTCAGTTACAGCCAGTTCCTTGCGAATTTCTGCATCTCAACCCCTGCTGTACTGTTTGATACCATCGATGACATAGATAAAGCTGCTGACAGGGAATCCCTTACAGTTTCTTTAAGAGAAAAATTAATGAAAGGGGATGATAATGCAAGAGTCGCATGCAGGTTTAAAAAGAAAGAACTTCTCAGGATAACACTCAGGGATATTCTCAAAAAGGCTGACCTTACAGAGACGATGCTTGAGCTGAGCATACTTGCGGATGTAATCGTGGATGAATCGCTAAAGGTCATTAAAAAATTGCTGAGCGCGACATACGGCGAACCTGAAAAGGATGCATTTACCGTTATTTCCCTCGGAAAGCTCGGAAGCGAAGAGCTTAATTTCAGTTCTGACATAGATATCATGTTTGTATATGGGATCGCAGACGGAGAAACTTCAGGCGTAACAACACCACAGGGTAATACAGCGAACAGAATAACCAACCACGAGTACTACTGCAAACTGGGGGAAAGCCTTAACAGATTTTTATCCGCAAATACAGAAGACGGTTTTATCTACAGGGTGGATTTAAGATTAAGGCCTGAGGGACAGAGAGGAAGCATCGCATTGCCTATCTCAGGCTATGAGACATACTATGAATCATGGGGCAGGGCATGGGAGAGGGCAATGCTCCTGAGGGCAAGGCCAATTGCAGGCGATTCAAACCTCGGCAATGCGTTTATGGAAATGATTAAGCCGTTTGTTTACAGGAAATATCTTGATTTCAGTGCGATTGACGAGATAAGGCAGATAAAGACGCGCATAGATTCAGCATTCAAGAAAAATGATATTAAAAGAGGATACGGCGGCATAAGAGAGATAGAGTTTTTTGCCCATGCCCTTCAACTTATCTATGCGGGTAAGGAACCATTATTAAGGGAAAGGGTTACTCAAAAAGCTCTGCACATGCTTCTGCAGAAAAATCTTATCGGACAGACTGACTATTCTGTGCTTCTGGATAACTACAGATTTCTCAGGACGCTCGAGCACAGGCTGCAGCAGATGAATGACCTCCAGACTCACAGCCTGCCGTCCAATGAAAATGAACTGAATGCGCTCAGCAGAAAAATGGGATTTACGGGCAGAGAATCTTTTTTAAAAGAACTGGAGTCCAGAAGGAAAAACGTAAGAACTATATACACCTCGCTCTTCAGAGAAGAAGAGAAAGCGCAGTCAGACGGAGTGGCGCTCTTTGATGAGGAACTTTCAGACCCGGAGGTTAAAGAGTATCTTGGCAAAATAGGACTTAAAGATGTTGAGCGAGGGATGCGCAATATCCAGCTTATAAAAAATTCAACCTACCATTACCAGACGCTGAGGGGCAGAAGACTTCTCGGTGAGATACTGCCGTCGTTTGTTGATGCGGCTGTTAAAAGCAGCAATCCTGACATGGCGCTGAATCATCTTCAGTCTTTTGCCTCATTTTTGAGCGCAAGAGAATCCTATCTTGATACATTTAAAGAAAATAAAGAGCTTATCCCTGTGCTCACAAATCTCTTTGCACAAAGCGAGTACATTTCAAAGGCAGTGATAAGAAGGCCTGACTATCTTGAGATGATAGGGCATGAGGTGCTCCTTAAAAAAAGCTTGAAGGCATTGCAGACAGAATTAAGAGAAAGCATAGAAAGCGGGACAGCGATAAGCGATGCGATTCGCCTTATGCGTCAGGTTGAGGAAATCAGGCTCAGTCTTCTCTTTCTGGAGAAAAAGATAAATGTGATACCCCTCATAAAAGGATTAAGCAGAACCGCTGAGGCAATTCTTTCCGTAAGTCTTGAAAATAATCCCCCTTTACC
>DOHC01000193.1 GCA_003535475.1 Nitrospiraceae bacterium | reverse complement strand
TGTCAAAATCAGCCTTGACCTTGAAAAGTTCCCTGTATTCTTCATCAAGGCTGTAAAGCAGATAATAAAGATATGGATTGCCGATAAGTATGATTTTAACGTTGAAGGGAATTGCCTCTGGCTTGAGGGTTGTTGTGGATATCAGCCTGTACTGTTCCCATACGTCTTCTATTTTTAGTTCCTTATTCCTTAAGGCGCGCTTCAATGCATCATAGGCGAATATATTTCTCAGAAGGTCAAGGACATTGATAACTATATAGCCGCCGTTTGCCCTGTGCAGCGAGCCGGCTTTTATCATTGAGAAGNNCTTATGCTCTATTCTTCCAAAGAGATTGAAATATGTAGGGTTGCTTTCAAAGACGCAAGGCGCCCCCTTGCTTTCTTTATTGTTCACAAGAACATTAACTATGTACCTTGTGAATGTCGGTTCGGTTTTCGGGAGTTTCATGAATGGCAGCACCGGCGTTTGTTCCTCTGCTGTTTTAAAATCATCGAGGTGTGCAAGTATGTCTTCCTTAACATCTTCAAGATAGGCTGTTATTCTTTCATGTTTATGGTATTTGTTCTTTAATTCGTCTATCAGGTGTCCAACAGCAGAAAGCGCAGCCTCTCTCTCAAGCCTGACGAGGATGCCCTTGACAAACTTCTCTCCATCCCTCAATGTCCTGACAACATCATCGAGCCTGTCCTGAAGCAGTTTGCCCATCTCTTCTACTTTTTTTCTGGTTTTTTCATCAAGCGCTTCAAATTCGTCTTCCTTTAGCGGCTCTCCTGTTTTTTTGATAGGAACTATCAGTAAGCCGCTGACAGTCTTTCTTATAGAAAATCCTTTTGTCTGCGCCTCATCTTCGAGCTGAGAGAAAAGGTCTTTCTGTTTCTTTTGAAATTCCTCAAGAATAAGGTTTTTCTGCTTTTCATATTCCTTAGACTCAAAGACCCTTGGTATCTCAACCTTGAGCACATTGATGAGCTCTTCCATCTCTTTCTGGAAGATTACCGCCATGCCCGGTTCAAGCGGTACAGCTATCGGAGCATCGGCATCCTTGAAATTATAGACATAACACCAGTCAGACGGAACCGGTTCATTTATTGCCTGTTTGGACAGTATAGACCTGATTGTGGTCATCTTGCCTGTTCCGCTTTCTCCGAGGATAAATATGTTAAATCCCCTATTGCTGAAGCCTATTCCAAAATCAAGCGCCCTTAACGCCCTTTCCTGCCCTATTGTCTCTTCAAAAAGCGGCAAATCATCTGTAGTATTGAACTTGAATATGTCCTGATTGCAGCATTTGTAAAGCTCATCAACGCTCAATTTATCAGGCATTTTTACCTCCATGACAATTTCAGTTTATAGTCCATGATTTATTACTATGAACAATTTACCACAAAAAAAGAATTTAATAAAGCTATTATGCTGCTGGTTCTTACTGAAATTCTGACCCTCATTATCGTAGAAAATTAACCTCTTACATTCGAGGGTGTCCTAAATGATTTAAGAAATGAAGCAAAAAATGGAGCAAACAGAAGCCAGAAAATTATGCCGAGCAAACTGATGCCATTCAAGGGTAGGCATTTATCCCTTCCCCTCGACAATCTCAATCTCCTCCGGCGTGAGGCCGTAGAGGGCATAGACCATCTGATCAATCTGTTTTTCGAGGGCGGAGGTGTCGGCGTTGGGGTCTTTCTTTTTGGCGGAGAGGATTTGGGCAATAGCTTAAAAGTTCAAACACCAATGGCCTTTAGCATCTCCATCTCTTTGCGTAAGACAGTGTTCACAACCTTATCAAGATCAATCTTTTTCTTTGAAGCTGTCTTGCTGAAAAACTCTTTAACCTCTTTGTCCAGATATACAGGGATTTCAAGTTTTGCAATTGGCCTGTAGAATTTCCCCTGTACGGCTTTTGAGAAATCGTATTCTTTTTTCATGGCATTATCCTCTCCTTTCAAAATATTGATCTTCTTCATGTTTCGTAGCCTTTCTCGCAGATATAATCCTAACTGATTCCTTGTCTTTTATCTTTCTATAAGTATGAACAACAACCAGAATCCTGTTACTCAATGACTGTCCTATGGTTGTCCATCTATCTTCTTCGGCAGAATGTTCATCATCATAAAGTGTTAGCATGTATTTATCGGCAAAAACATAGCACGCTTCCATAAAAGATGTTTTGTGTTTTTGCCTGTTTGCCTTTTCTTTTTCCGAATCCCATTCAAATTTCACTGTTAAACCTCACTTCATTATTAGCATAACAAAACTAAATACTTATTTCCCCTTCACAATCGCAATCTCTTCAGGCGTGAGGCCGTAGAGGGCGTAGACCATTTCGTCAATCCGGCGTTCAAGGGCGCCTGTCTGCGTGCGGTCACGCACAGGCAGAGAGGTGTCGGCAACCGGCAATTCCCCCTTATCAAAGGGGGATGAAGGGGGTTGTTTCTTGGCGGCAAGGATTTGGAGTAGACAGTTATGCAAACTGAAGTTTCTTCTCCATTGATTTGAGAACGTTTTTAAACATAAGAGACGCCTTGAACAGTTCGACACCGATGAGATTACCTTTGCTGTCAAGTTCCATGTTCACGCCCGGAGATATCTCTACAACTTCAGACTCTTCTCCCTCTTTTGCAAGGTAGAGGATGTCCTCTTCTTCATCATAAAAGACCTTAAAATCGTCCATTATATTTTCCTCCATCTCCCCGATTGAATTCGGTTTTCCTTTTGCCCTTCTTTTAAAGGATGTATTGTTAACAGCTTAATATCTACATCCTCATGCTTATATGCTACCATTATATCCCTTTCTTTTCCATATATTACTGCCCTCATAACTGCAATTGTATGCCCGGTTTCAGTGTCCGTAAATCTTTCCCCCGCAGCTTCATAAATTCTTTTTGGCAGATTGTATTCAATCTTTCTCAAAGCAAGCCTTGTTTCAATATGTTTTGAATATTTTATTTGCATTACTATCTCTTCCCCTCCACAATCGCAATCTCTTCCGGCGTGATTTCAGGCCAGAAGCCAATTTGTTCGAGTTTCATATAGTGCTCAACATTTCATTGTTTCCGCAATTTTCAACTTCATTGTCAATAAGCTGCTCCATCCATCAACCTTGGAATTCACGCATGCAGATAGTTTCTCAGCTACGTACCTCGCAACAAGAGGTTTGCAATCACTTTTATTGTCAGGCTCAATGCCGATAAATTCCCTTGCTGCTTTTTCAAGGTTTTCATAACCTTCGCTCTCGAATAATTTTCTTAGTGTTGTCTCGAAGTCTTTTCCAAAGACAGTAAATTTATCTTCGATTTTCATGTCCGCTTCTTTTATTATTGGGGCTGCGTCTGTTATTCCTAATGTCTGCAAGAGTTCGCTTCTTTTAATTCCCTTTTTATCATCTTCGGCATCATTGTCGAAGATAAGATAGACTGGTATCCCGTATGCCGTAAAGAGTCTCCAGAACCGAGCAAGATTCCCTTTTCCGTCAACAGGAATTACGGCAACAGCGTTCTCATAGCAGTCATAGCCCAACGCCTTTAAGTATTCTGGTATGGCCAGTGCCTCGGTGGGGCCCTCTA
>DOHC01000255.1 GCA_003535475.1 Nitrospiraceae bacterium | reverse complement strand
GCTCTTTCAAAGGCAGCTCAGGCTTTGCAAAAAGATCAACTTGCGGGTCTTCTCTTTTTATGGAGCGGATAATCGCTTCTGGTGCTATTCTTTCATGTATGTGAAGGGATACCGTAGGAACTTCAAAGGAGGTATGCTCTGCCTTCCCAGCCCAGACCAACTGCGGGTCAAGATGCGGGTCATATTCATACTTCTTCGGCTTCGGCTTAGATGTGTCATAAGAAGCCAGACCCACAGGCACGGCATTCTTACGTGTATCCGTTTCATGTCTGTAGGCTTCAATATCTTCTTTCTTCCGGGACTTCTTCGCCAACACCCCTCCTTACCGCGCAAAAATTCCTCTCAATATTACCCATTTCCCGCCTTAAAATACAAGGGCAGCCAAGTACAGTATCCTGCCATTCGCTCCTTGGCTTCCCCTCAACGCTATGCGCATAGAACTTATGTGCCATCTTTACCCATAAATCCGAAAATCTATGAACTCTTTTATTCTCTGAAAATCAATTTTATTCTGCGTGACAACGAATGCGCCGATTCTACGCGCTGAACATGCAATCAAGACGTCGTTTTGAATTTTTGAGATATATTTTGCTTCAAATCCGTATTTCTGGCCAAGCTTTGCCATAACCATCCCCGTCTTCCCCCAGTCTTCTTCATTGGGGACAATAAGCCTTCCAACGCCCAGAAAAGTATTGTATAGCCTGTCGGCAAGTTTTATAGAATTAGCGTCATGGCTTCCGGCGTACAATTCCGCAAGAACTACCATGCTCATGTAAAGCACAGGCCGGGCAGATTCGGCAAAAACAGGATGTATAATTCCCTTGTTGATAAAAGGAATGTATACCGAAGTGTCGCAGAGAGCCTTAAACGGATATTCTTCCGTAGACATCCTTTATCTTCCCCTTGCCTCTTACCGCCATAAGCGTTTTTTCGATTTGTTCATTTGCAATAACCATGTCCAACGCCCTATTAACCGCCTCTGTCTCGGTTGCTGCGCGGGTAATTTTTTTAACCATCGCGATTTTGGCAGGGTTGAGGATAAATTGTTTTCTAACCTTTTCTTCTGTCTGCATAGCCTGTCACCTCCATGTGTATATTATACAATAGCATACACATTTATCAAATAAAATAAAATTAAGGGAGACAAAAAATCAATCTTTTTATGTTAAAATTTGACACTATGAAAAAATATAAGCCTGTTTCACTGAAAAAAATAAGGACATATTCTCTTTCGAAAAGAAAGAGCAAGGTTGAGATTGCACTGGCAGCAATTCCGCATAAGCCAGGCAAGTCATTCAGCGATTTTATCCATAATCTGCCAAACATACTCGCAGCAAAGGACTTCAGGGCTGTTGTAAGCGCTGTACTTAATGCAAGAAAGAGAAAGAGGCCTGTCGTCTTAGGCATGGGCGCACATCCAATAAAAGTGGGATTATCCCCTCTTATCATTGACCTTATGAACCGTGGGATTATAACTGCAATTGCAACAAACGGCGCTTGTATTGTTCATGACTTTGAGCTGTCATTTACAGGCCGGACATCTGAAGACGTTGCAGAGGAACTGTGCAAAGGCACTTTCGGAATGGCAAAGGAGACAGGAGAATATATTAACAAAGCCATTAACACCGGAGTTAAAAACGGTTACGGCGCAGGCAAATCAATCGGCAGGATTATACATGAAAGCAGGTTCAAATTCAGGGGCAAAAGTATATTTGGCGCTGCATATAAGCTGAATCTTCCTGCAACTGTCCATATTGCCATCGGCACAGACATAACCCATATGCACCCCCATGCCGACGGAGCATCAATCGGGGAAGGGAGCCTGAGAGACTTCAAACTCTTCACATCCGTAATATCAGACCTTGAAGGAGGCGTTTATATAAATTTGGGATCTGCTGTCATTATGCCGGAAGTTTTTTTAAAGGCATTAACAATAGCACGGAACCTCGGCAGCAAGGTTGAAAACATTACCACCGTCAACATGGATTTCATACAGCACTACAGGCCTCATCAAAATGTCCTTAAAAGACCGACGTTGAAAAACGGATGCTCGTATGCCCTCACCGGCCATCACGAGATAATGTTCCCGCTCTTGGCAGCAGCAGTTATTGAAGGAAGTTAAAAAATTGTTAGTAACTTCAATTAAACATTCCCGATGCCTCTACAGTCCGCAATTTTAGCATTTTGCCTATTTTTTGTGCAGTTAACTTTTCTTTAAATAACAATTAGTTACGCCTTTAGAATAGGCTTTGCAAAGACTTGATTCTAAAGTTAATCGAAAAGCCTTATTTATCAAGGCATTGGCGCTATGCAATTAAAACTTTGGAGTTATAAACACTAAAAAAGGCGCTTAACCGGCAGTTTTTAAGGGATTTAATTAAAAAATTTCAAAACCCATCTGACTGAAATGCTCATCAAATGTAAAAGCCTTTAAAATACCAAGGTTCTTCATCAAGAACAAAAGACGGTTTCTCCTTGTCTTCTGGATCACTGTCGTTTTTCTCAAAAAAGTCGATAAGTTTTGTGTATGCCTCTTCTACCTGTTCCAGTATGTCATGCCGCCTTTCTATTGGCATATTTATCGGCCGTTACTGTTATCTGCCTGCCGTCTCTCAGGTTTTCCGTAAGCTTGATTGTCTCTTTTGCAACATGTGAAAACGGATACGGAATCCAGTATTAGAAACAAGGGCTTTCGGAACAGCGTCTGGATTCCCGTTTTCACGGGAATGGCGAAAAGAGGACATTTATTATGCAGTTCTCAATAAAACCTTACAAACTAAAAAGGGAATGTTTCCATCACAGATGGAAACATTCCCTTTAATTTCAGTCTTAATTCTCTTTTACAGCAGTGGAACAATCAGAAGCGCAACAATATTAATAACCTTTATCATAGGATTGATTGCTGGTCCCGCTGTATCCTTATAAGGGTCGCCTACTGTGTCGCCTGTGACAGAGGCTTTATGCCCATCGCTCCCCTTCTTATGAATGACGCCTTTGTCGTCGGTAACGCCATCTTCAAAGGATTTCTTAGCGTTGTCCCATGCGCCGCCGCCGCTTGTCATGGCGATCGCCTGGAAGAGTCCGGTTAAGATACTTCCGATAAGAACTCCACCGAGTGCTTCCCTGCCGAGGAGAAGACCTACCGCGATAGGAACCACCACAGGGATAAGGGCAGGAACCATCATCTGTCTGATAGCGCCCTTTGTGACAATGTCAACGCACTTGCCGTATTCCGGCTTGCCTGTGCCTTCCATAATGCCTTTGATCTCCCTGAACTGTCTTCTGACCTCTTCAACAATACTGCCTGCTGCCTTTCCAACAGCCTCCATAAGGAGTGAGCCGTAATAATAAGGGAGCAGACCGCCGATAAAGAGACCTGCCAGAACCATTGGATTTGAAAGGTCAAAATAAAGCTGGGTACTAAATGACCTTGAATACTCTGCAAAAAGAACCAGAGCTGCAAGGCCTGCTGAACCGATTGCATAACCCTTTGTAACAGCCTTTGTTGTGTTTCCGACTGCATCCAATGGGTCTGTGATGTTACGGATCTCTTCAGGCAGTCCTGACATCTCTGCGATACCGCCTGCGTTGTCTGTGATTGGACCATATGAGTCGATCGCGACAACAATACCTGTCATTGAAAGCATCGAAACTGCTGACAGGGCAATAGCAAAAAGACCGCCCACTGCATCACCGGCAAATCCACCGCCTAAAGCATATGCGCCAAGGATTGAGGCAACGATAACTAAAACAGGAGCGCCAG
>DOHC01000143.1 GCA_003535475.1 Nitrospiraceae bacterium | reverse complement strand
TACACACCTATTGACAAGAACTCAAATATTTTTTTAAAAACTAATGCTTAACTTTGGAACTTCTATAAACTTGGATACAATATACCTAATAACAGGCGCTGTTGCATTATCCTTGCTTGCCTCTTGCGCTGCTCCAAGATACGGCTACTACGAAGATTATCCCAAATACGAAACCCAGCCAAAAGAAAGCCCTAAAGAAACGCCGGCGCCGTTAGAGACAGAATATATAGTTGCCTCATGGTACGGGCCTGATTTTCATGGAAAACTGACATCATCAGGCGAACCTTACAATATGTATGCAAATACATGCGCGCATAAGGAATATTCTTTCGGTACAAAGTTGAAGGTGACAAACATCGCAAACAACAAAAATGTAGAGTGCACTGTGAACGACAGGGGGCCGTTTATTCCGGGAAGGGACTTGGACCTCTCCTACTCCTGTGCAAAAGAGATTGAATTAATAGGCCCGGGAACCGGAAAAGTAAGAATTGAACCGCTCGGAAGGGACATGCGGTATATAAAATATATAAAGTATTCGCCGGCTGGAGGCAATGGGCCTTTTACAATACAGATAGGCTCTTACAAAGACCTGTCAAATGCTACACGCATGAAGGCATCTCTGGAATTTAAATACAGCAAGGTATATATAACAGAAGCAGAGATTACCGGGAGTAAATACTATAGGGTCAGGGTCGGCAAGTTCAATTCAAAAGACGATGCATATACCCTCGCAAAGGCCCTTGCGGACGAGGGATATAACACGCTGATTGCACCTTATGATGAGAGGATATAGTTTTCCCCTCTCATCTCTTCCTTACCCTCGTTCCATTCTTGATCAAATCATCAGGATGTGCGATGACCATGTCGCCTTCGTTGAGTCCTGATATAATCTCAGCTACGAGCCCGTTTTTGCGGCCTACTTCCACATGCTGAAGATGAGCCTTTCTGTTTTTAGCGATGAATACCGCCCATCCTTCACCTTTACGGAATAGCGAGCTTACAGGAACCTGAAGAATATCCTTTCCCTCCCATATTATGAAGCTCGCCTCAACCCTGTAACCATCTCCAAGCCTCTGCCAGCTTTCAGGTAAAGAGGTTATATCGGCTATAACGAGCACACGCTGCTCTTCTACACCGAGGCTCGAAACCTTTGTGAATGCAGAAGGCTCTATAACTCTTACCTTTCCCATTAGAGGTATATCTCCTCCCCATCTCTCAAATAGCACTGGAGTGCCTTGCTTTATATTTACTGCATCAGCAGAGAGTACTTCGACCCTTACTTCGAGTTTTGAATGGTCTCCTATATCTATTATCGCTTCTCCTTGATTAACAGCGCCTTCGCTTTCGCGATGGATTTTTAAAACCCTGCCTTCAACAGGAGCGGTTATAGAAACAACGCGTTCTCTGTCTTTTACTCCTTCTGCAGGAGAGTATCCGAGCGTGGCTTTTGTCCTCTCAAGCTCGGAGGCCGCAGCCTTAACAGAAGCATCTGCTGAAAGACAGTTTGCCTCTGCCTTTTTTGCCTCTGATTCTGCCTGCTCAAGCAGGTCTTTTGAGACATAACCCTCATCAAACAGCTTCTTTGTTCTTTCAAATTTCTGTCTTGCATATTCTTCAGATGCTTTTGCTGCACGTGCATTCTCCTCAGCTGCATTAAGAGATGCCTTTGCTGCTGAGACAGATGCCTCTGCCTCTGCACGACTTCTGGGATCAAGCACACCAGACCTCAGAGGCTCAAGCTCTGCAACAGTCTGCCCTTTTTTAACAGGGTCTCCGACCTTTAGAGAAACTCGCCTCATGAATCCTGAGACAGGAGCTGAAATTACGAACCTGTCCTTAACCCTTGTTTTTCCCTCCTCATCAATCGTTACCCTCATTGGCCCCCTTAACGCCTTGACAGTATCTACAGGTACAGGCTTTGGAATAAAACCATAAATAACACCGATTATGACAATAGCAAGGATTGTGATTACAAGTATTCTTCTTCTTGTTGCAACCTGCATATCTACTCCTTTGTCTTAAGTACCGCAACAAGATCCAGATGGTCAAGCCTGTGCCGAACAATGAGTCCTGACAATGATGCTGAGACTATTACTACTGCAGCAGCGAGAGAATATGTATTCGGCTCCAGCACAACTGGTACCCTGAAGAGGTCAGATGTTAATGCGATTGCTATGTATCTGCATATCCCGCATCCTATTATGAACCCCAGAGGGATTGCTGCGAGAGTGAGAAGTCCGAGCTCGCCAAGGAATATGTATGATATCTCTGCACGGGTATAGCCTAAAACCCTGAGGCTTGCAAGCTCGCGACTCCTCTCTGATAATGATATCCTTGCACTATTATATACGACTCCGAATGCTATTATCCCTGTAAGTACTGTTGCAACAAAAGTGAAAAATAGGAGTGCCTCTGCCTGTGTCTCGTAGAAGTTCCTTATTTCATCCTTTCTTACAATAGTGCCTGCAACACGGGGCATCTCTACGAGCTTTCTGTATATCTCCCGCTGATATAGAGA
Organism: Nitrospiraceae bacterium; assembly: GCA_003535475.1. Classification (GTDB taxonomy): domain Bacteria; phylum Nitrospirota; class Thermodesulfovibrionia; order Thermodesulfovibrionales; family UBA1546; genus UBA1546. The sequence continues at coordinate 4,176 of DOHC01000143.1, read as the reverse complement.
GTCAGCTATAAGATATACCCCTGAGACAGCGTTCCCTTCACGCATTAGCCTGTTAAGCGCATTAATGTCCATGTATCCCATGAGTCCTATGTATTGTTTTATGAGTCCTGTAACAGGAACCTGTCTAACAGGCCTTGAGCCCTCAAGTATTTCGACTGTGAGCATATCTCCCTCTTTCACTCCGAGTATTGTCCCGAGATAGTCTGTAAGAACTATGCCTGATTGCGGAGGTGCTACAGGCTTAAGCCTCATATCAAGAAGGAAATGCAGACGGTTTCCCTGCTCTATGCCATTAATAGATGTACGGTAACTCCTGTGCCCGTATTTTAAGCGTACAGGCACAGACCTGAATACCTCTGCATGTTCTACCCCTCTCAGACCCTTAAGCTCATAAACAGCCTTTCTCGATGTCGGCTCTGTGAAAGTGACTGACATATCCTCCTTCTGTGAAAGTCTGAACTGTATATCCACCATGAAGTCGACAGCGTCCTTAAAAAACCCGCTCGTCATCATAATAGCACAAGCAAGTGCAATACCCAAGACAGAAAGGAATGCCTTTACAGGTCTTCTCTCTATGTTCCTCAATATTATCCTTGTTGGCTGGGAGAGGAACCGTCCGAGTCCTATCTTCTCGACTATCGTTTCCTTGAATCTTGCTGGAGGTTCAGGCCACATAGCCTTTGCAGGCGGAACCTTTGCAGCATTCCATACAGAATGCACTGTTCCGAGTAGCGCTGAACCAATTGTGACGAGTGAAGCTATTCCGACAACAGAAGGCCTGAGATCATATATGAGATAAGGGAAACGGTAAAATTCCATGTAGATTTCCCCAAGACCCTTCCCAAACCATATTCCAACACCAATTCCTCCTCCAAGCCCTATGAGCACTATCATGATAATCAGCTTCACATAATGAATTCCTATATCAAGAGTGGAATATCCGAATGCCTTTAGCGCTGCTATCTGTTCTCTCTGTGTGGATACCGTACGGTTTATCACGACATTTAGCAGGAATGCTGCGACTCCGATGAATATAGCAGGGAATATCTCTGCAAACCTCTGAAGCTGGCGGAATTCTTCTGAGAGGAATCGATTGGATATCTGGTCTTTCCGTCCGTAAGAACCAAGCCCTCCGTATTCATCAAGGATGTTATCTATCTTAGCGAGTATGTCATTAAGGTTAGCATGAGGAGAAAGTGTGAGAACAAGGTCATTAAAAGCACCCTTCATGTCATAAGCTGTTCCAATCGCATTTCTTCCCATCCAGAGAATGGCGTAACGCTTGAAGTCAGGGCTTATCGCGCCAGGCCTTACCTGAATCACGTATTCAGGTGAGAGGGCTGTTCCCACTATAACGAGTTTTTTAAATCTTCCGTTTATTATAGCGGTGAAACTGTCTCCGGAAGAGAACCTGTGTGCATCAGCAAAAGCCTCGCTAACAACAACCTCATCATCCTTCCAGGGGTCGACCATTCTGCCTTTCCTTATGTAAGGCCTGTTCAGCAGAGGTTTGCCGTCATCAGGCACAGATACGAGCCTCGCTGTCACAGGCTCAGGGAAACCCTTTATATCGAGCTTTACATCAGCAACAACACGGGTCTCTACGGTATCAACGCCGGGTATTTCTGATATCCTGTGTTTGATGCTTTCCGGAGCCCTTTTTAAAGAGATAAAGACATCTCCGAAGCGATAGTCCCTGTAGAAGATGTCTCTTGTCAGGGTTAATGAGTTCATCGTGCTTAAAAACATGACAAGGGTAGAGACACCGCTCAATATCACAAGAATGATAGCGAAGGCCTGCCCTTTCATCTTCCACAGATCGCGCCGGAGCTTATGATCAAGAGCCTTCATATTACCAGTGAAGTTCCCTCGGAGGTTTTCTAACCGGGTTTTTTGTTATCTCTGAGATCAGCCCATTGCTTAAGTGAATTACTCTGTTTGCCATTCCTGCTATGTCCACATTATGAGTGATTATTATCGTGGCAGTGCCGAGTTCTCTATTAACCCTTTCGAGAGCCTCAAGCACCACTATTCCTGTCGAGGAGTCCAATGCGCCAGTAGGCTCATCGCATAGAAGCACCTCTGGATTTTTTGCTATAGCGCGTGCTATTGCAATGCGCTGCTGTTCTCCTCCTGAGAGCTGCGAAGGAAAATGTCCGAGTCTTTCTCCAAGCCCGACTATCGAAAGAGCATCCTCGGGCTTCATAGGGTTTTTCGCAATCTCTGTAACTACGGAGACGTTTTCGAGCGCAGTAAGGCTCGGTATAAGGTTATAGAACTGGAATACGAACCCCACATGGTATCTTCTGTAATCAGTAAGCTCCTTTTCTGTTGCCTTTGTAATGTCTTTCCCTCTGTACTCAACATATCCTTCTGTTGCAGTATCAAGACCCCCGAGGATATTGAGCAGTGTGGATTTGCCGCTTCCAGAGGGGCCCAGCAGCACGATGATCTCACCTGAGTAGAGTTCGAGGTCAACTCCTCTGAGTGCATGAACCTTAACCTCTCCCATCTCATAGACCTTTTTAAGCCTCTTGACCTTGAAGACGGTCTCTTCTGAAACAGAAGTCTGAACTGCTTCTTTATCTATGTTTTTTTTATTTAGCATCTATAAGAAATTATACCGCATATCTTCCTCATCGGCTATCAAAGAATAACTACCCAAAAATTCTTTTTTATTATAAAATCCATCTATGAAAAAACTTGATGAGATTGTTAAATTTCACGGCCACATCTGCCCCGGGCTTGTTCTTGGCTACAGAGTATCAGCGTTTGCCCTGAAAAATCTCGGCAAGCGGTCCAAGGATGAGGAAATTGTTGCAATCGTAGAAAACAACTCTTGCGCCGTTGATGCTGTTCAGGTCATGACAGGCTGCACATTCGGAAAAGGCAATCTGGTTTTCAAAGATTACGGCAAACAAGTTTATACGTTTATAAAAAGGCCTTCCGGAAAGGCAGTCAGAATATCAATTGACTGGACGCCTCCGCCTGAAACGGAAAAACAAAAAGAGCTGTGGCAGAGATATATGAAAGGCGACAGTTCAAAGTCTGTTCTTCAGGCTGTTCATCAAAGAAAAACAAAGAAAATAGAATCCATCCTAAAGACGTCTGATAAGGATTTGTTTAAAATAAAACACCTGAAAATGCCGCTGCCTGATGAGGCAAGGATCTATCCAAGCGTAAGATGCGAGAAATGCGGTGAAAAGACCATGGAGCCGAGGCTGAGAGTGAAAAGCGGGAAGACAGTTTGTATTCCTTGCTTTGAAGGGAACTGATTCGAGGAACAGCAGGCTGTGATATAATATTTTTACAAGGAGGGATACTTTATGAGCCCTGTTAAGGAAGAAGCAAAAAAGCTTATAGATAAATTGCCTGAACAGGCAACATGGGATGACATCATGTATGAGTTCTATGTAAAGAAGAAATTAGCAGTTGCCTTGAAAGCGGCTGAAGAAGGCCATGTCATACCCCACAAAGAAGCAAAGCGCAGACTTCTTTCAAAATGAAATTAGAGTGGACTGAGCCGGCCTTATCGGATATCGAAAATATCAGGGACTATATCAGGAGAGATTCAGAACAGTATGCCTATCGTTTTGTTGAAAAGATTATTGATGTCGTAGAAAATCTCAAAAATTTCCCTGAGATGGGAAGACACGTTCCTGAAGCCGAAGAAGAAAATATCCGCGAGCTTATATTTCACAACTACCGCATTATGTACCGAACAGAGCCTAAGCGTATTCTATTGTTGGCGATAATTCATAGCGCTCGTGATATCAGCCGTAAAAAACTTAAACCTTGGGATGTTACATAAAATTAAATGTCCCGTCCTTTGCCTGCAATTAAAAACTTCAAAGGCGTAAAAATTATCACTCCGAGGGACTTTTAGGCAATGTTTGGTTGATTACTGATTGCCGCGCCAGACTAAAACTNNATTTTATTTGGACAAACGGATTTTTCTGCGGAATTGGAGGGCGTACCAACATCGTCGGCGCGCCGCCTTGCTACTTATCAATTTACAAGAAAATCACAAAATCGTAAATAACGCCTAAATAACTTCATACACATTTCTCTGTTTCCGATAATTTCATAACTTTTCATCACATTCACGAATCCGCCATGACCTGTTGTTTTGTCGAATAAATAATTTATCATTTCTTCTTTTGTATTTATATTTTC
>DOHC01000221.1 GCA_003535475.1 Nitrospiraceae bacterium | reverse complement strand
ATCTCAGCAATGAAGAAACAGGGCAGGCGCTCCATGAAGGCTTGACTGAAGCGTATCGTTTAAAGAAAAATAACGTCATCTATGATGCTGTTTTTTTATTAAAGGGGAGAATGGTCACCACGATAGCTGGTGACGAACATATAAGACTGGAGGTGCAGCATGGAGGTTAGAAAGATCATAACGATTGTCGAGGATGTCTTCATGGAGGGAGATAAAAAGCCCCCCAAACCAGTGAGGAAGGTTGCCGCAATTGCTGTCATCAAGAATCCCTACGCCGGTAAATACCAGGAAGACCTTAACCCGTTGATAGATTACAGCGAAGAGATAGGCAAGGTGATCTCTGAACGCGCGGTGGAGGCTTTGGGAAAGGACAGGAAGCCTGAGAGCTACGGGAAAGCGGCAATAGTGGGAGAGAAAGGTGAGCTTGAACATGCCGCTGCGCTTCTGCACCCGAAGCTCGGCACGCCGTTGCGCAACGCAGTCGGCGGCGGCAAGGCGATCATCCCATCGGTCAAGAAGATCGGCGGGATGGGGGACTCCATAGATATTCCCCTTCATTTCAAAGATGCGGCCTTTGTGCGCTCGCATTTTGACGGTATGACCGTTTCGGTCAGCGATTCTCCGAAGGCAGACGAGATCCTCCTTGCGGTCGCTGTAACCGACGGCGGAAGGCCGAACCCGCGGGTCGGGGGCTTGAAGAAAGAAGAGGCAAAAGGGGAAGACGGACTGCGCTGAACTGCGAGAAGATAAGAAGTTAAGAGGAACAGGGGTTGCGATATAATATTGCAACTGGAGCAAAAAATTATTATAATCTCAAACCTTGCCCCCGTAGCTCAGGTGGATAGAGCAATGGATTCCTAATCCATGTGCCGCGTGTTCGAGTCACGCCGGGGGCAATAATAAAATCAATGGTTTACAAGATACCATCAAAACATAGTCTGGCAGTTCCCAACACCTCTCCCAACAGATAAAACGCAATGGACGAATTAGGTAGAGCAAGGTCTATACAGAGTCCGGCAATCCCGCAGCTTCCGTGTTGGCAACCAATTTATTGTGTTTATTGTTGATATCCTTGAGCTCTCTCTTAAATGCCGGCCTACCTTTGGGGAATTGTTCTAAATACTTGTGAATAATTAGATCCACGCTTGTTAAAACTGAATGTATTTGCTTTACCCTCAACTTATAAGATATCTCACTCTCACGATATTTTAAGATAGACTGTCTTAAAGATAGTTCTGTTGGATGTAGGAAATAATTATTAGCCGATATCATAAACTTATACCGTTTCATCAAGTCATTTTTACAATTCTCGTCAGATATGGTATCAATCATGTCACTCAAGTTTTTACCACTCCAGGTTGTCAAGGAAGGTTTTTTGCCATCTTGACTATATTTTGTTAGAAAGGCATCATAATCTCGTTTAATTTCATTAGCATTGCCTTCTGTTATAACTCCCACAAATGACCGCGGATAGCTCTCTATTATGTGCATTGCCCGGTGTGCTGTAACAATATGATAATCGAAAAAACGCTGCGTTAACTCATCTCTCTTGAATTTGTCATTATCGATATAATAAAGAATCACCATCATCTCAAATGTGTTTCTGCTTATAAAATGAATTTGATCTACAAGGTTAGCTTCAATCAGTTTCAAGGTTGCTTCAGTATTATTGCGTGCTACTACCAAAAATCCAAAACATAATTCTCTGTAAGGGAACAATCTATTACTGGTTATATAATTGACGCTAGCAGACTGCAGCATCTTATCTATTATCGATATTTCAGAATAAACCAAGGAAACCAGTTCTTTCTCAACATCTATCCAGGCAATTCGATTATCCAGTCTGTCAAAAATATTGCCCACAAAAAACCCCTCTTATTTATTTTCTTTCATTATATGATTTCAACGGGAAATTGCAATAGAAGGCGGTCCACTGGTCCCCGGTCATACCCTAAAGCAAAAGTCAGTTTTATCTTGAAATAAATCTATGATAAGCAGAAAATGGAAGTAAGGGGAGGGGGGCAATATGAAAATCAAATTAATAATCATATTTGTAATTTTGTTATTATCAAGTAATGCCATAGCAGAAGTCGCTGTGAAAGATTATTTAGCATGGAAAAAAGATGATAATAAATCGGATATGTTAAATATGTATGTTGCGGGTTTATATCAAGGTATAGAATGGTCTAATTCGGCTCTCCGCACTAAAAACAAACCACCCCTATATTGCCCACCAGCGAAACTTAAGTTAAAGTATGAAAATTATATAGACATCATCGATAGTCAGATTGAGCATTTAAGGAACAACAAAACATTAGAAGGGGGACATCCATTGGGCGCAATATTAATATCAGGCTTAATGAGAGTGTTCCCATGTAAAGATTAGGGGTATGCTCCATGCCATTGATAACAAGGGGAAGGAGGACAACATGAAATTTAAAATAATCATCATATTTATCATTCTTTTAATTGCGGTCAACGCATCCGCCGAGCTTACTATTAAGGAATATTTGAAAGACAAAAACAATAGGGATGTGGCTATTTTTATTTCTGGGCTAGCGGTAGGAATGGGTTGGGTTAATACGGAACTTAGGATGACGAAACGTCAACCATTATTTTGCATACCAGAAAAGTTAGTCTTGAATGTAAAAAATTATCAAGAGATTTTAGACCGTCTGATTCAAGAGATGCGAGAAACAAGAACATCAAGGGATGACGAATATACTGTAGGTCTTATTCTATTAGAAGGTCTAAAAGAGACTTTCCCGTGTAAGGATAACACGCAATAAAGGCAGAGAATGAAAATGAGGGGGGGTAAAATGGAAATGAATAAAGATAAAGACTTTAAAGTGCCAGGAGAAGAGGATCCGGATTTTTTAAGGGAATATGGGCGAGCATTTGTCTTGATTAATGCCGCCGAGTTTCTGTTAGGTATAATATTAAAGTGTCAAGGTATTAACACAGTCACTAAAAATCTGAATTGTTGCAGGGTTCCCCAAGAGATAGATGTAGATGCGCTGGGACTGGGCCAAAAAATATCTGAAATCGAGAAATTAAATAAATCAGAAATAACGCTGTTGGGGAATGAAATTATTAGGAAATTGTGGGAATTAAATGAAAATAGGAAAAAATTGGCACATAATCCCGTAGCTCAAAATGTTGGAACAGGCTCAATGAATATTATACATAAAAATGATTTACACGACCTGAATGAATTGCTTGAAGATACTATTGAAGAATCTAGAAAACTCTGTAATGAATTAATGAATGCAATAAGGCAAAGACCAGAGATTGCCCAATATTTGTAATAGGTTTGAAAAGAAAAGCCCCGGAGCTGAATCCAGGGGCCCAGCCGGTTATACGAACGTTGGGTAGATAGAAATACATTATATGAGTAATTTTTGGAAAACCAGAAAGATGTCAGTATCCAAGATTAAAATCGTTATTAGAATTAGGGGACGACCGTAAATAAGTAAATAACTCTATGACACCCTCTGCCCCCTTCAAAGATGGTATGCACTATGCCACTACCAAGCCCCATGCAGTGCGTCAGGCAGGGAACCTCTCCTTCCAGTATGATCCGAACGGGAACATGACCCAGCGATACGACGGGGGAACATCCGTTACCTTAGATTTTGACTGGAACCATGACAACAAGCCCTCGGTCATCAGTAGGAGGGTAGGAGGGGGCGCATCCCAGCCCTATCTCACCTTCACCTATGACGGCAGAAGCCAGAGGGTAAGGAAGTATAACCACTTCACCGGCGCAACCGCGCTTTACTTCGGGGAGGTCTATGAGGTACGGAATGAAGAACCCGTCATCCACCTCTTCGCCAATACCCAGAGGATAGCCTCTATCCATGAAGACGGGAGGATGCAGTACTACCACGGCAACCACCTCCACTCCGCCTCTGTTATAACCGACGGATACGGCAACACCAAGGAGGCCATAGAATACCATCCCTACGGCACCTACCGTCTCAGGACAGACCTCGATGCCTCCTTCCCCAATGTGAACTATACCTTCAC
>DOHC01000082.1 GCA_003535475.1 Nitrospiraceae bacterium | reverse complement strand
ACCTAATTAGTGAGCATGTACAACAGTTCGCATAGCAATTGTTAGGTTTTAAAATATGAAAAGGAGGATAATATGGCAGATAAACATCCATACGTTACAAGTCACGGTCCATTCATACAAGTAATTAATCATCTAAGAAATTCTTTTCCTGCAACCGTGAATGCAGATACATTAAAAAAACTAGGATACGCAAAAAAGAACGAAAGTTATGTCATAAACACTCTTCGTTTTATTGGCATTATTGATGAGGCTGGTAATAAAATCGATAAAGCCGGTAAGATTTTTTCATCGCATGACGACAATACGTTCCAAAAAGAATTCTCTGGAATTATTGAAAAAGCGTACACAGAACTCTTTTCACTGCATAAAGACGCATGGTCATTGGATATGGATTCTCTTATTACTTTTTTTAGGCAGACAGATCAGTCAAGTTCACTTGTAGGCAAGAAACAGGCTAATACATTTAAAGCACTTGCAGGTTTGTCAGGACACGCTGAATTACCTGAACATAAACCAAAAAAAGTAGGGGGAACTGCGAAGAAAACAGAACAAAAAGCAGTGTCTGTAAAACAAGAAGCAGCACCCCCAGTATCAGGAATTCCTAACGAACAAACCAGTAACAGTAAAAATCAGATTGGCCTCACTGTACGAATTGAAATTAACTTGCCAGCGGAAGGAGACCAGGCGACATACGATAGAATATTCAAAAGTATTAGAGAGAACTTGCTCAATGGATAGTTTTTTTCCAAAGTTCGAGAATATTGTACGACGTGCTTACCAATTTACTGACACCGAAGCGGAAAATTTGCAAGCACAACATACATTTGATGAGCGTAATATACATCAAGTTTTGCCTGATATTGTGAAGCAACTATTTGATGATGGCCATTATTCACAAGCTACCTTTGAAGCATTTAAATTCGTAGATAAAGAAATCCAACGGCTATCTGCCACCTCTGAATCTGGGGTTAAGCTTATGATGCAGGTTTTCGCGGAATCTTCTCCTACTATACAGCTTACACCTAACTCAACAACATCTGAAAAAAATGAGCAAAAGGGTTACCAGTTTCTTTTTGCAGGTAGCATTTTGGCAATAAGGAACCCACGTGGACACGATTATTCTGTCAAAGATTCTCCAGATTTATGCTTAGACCACCTTGTACTTGCATCGATGCTTTTGAGGAGGCTTGAAAACGCAGGCTATACAATTAAACCTAACAAATCACTCCAGCGGACGGCGTGAAACGCCGCCGCTAAGTTTGGTCGTTATGTCTATGAGAGGATTAGCAATATATGGCAATTCCTGATTATCAGTCAATCATGCTACCATTTTTAAAACTTGCGGGAGATAAAGCCGAACATTCTCTCCGAGAAGCAAACGATATTCTTGCGCAATCGTTTCAATTGACCGAGGATGAGAAGAAAGAACTTCTGCCTAGCGGACAGCAGGAGGTCTTTTTCAATCGATTAGGATGGGCAAGAACATACCTGAAGAAATCGGGACTTGTTGACAGTACACGACGTGGCTATTTCAAGATAACCGACAGAGGAGTTGCTGTCCTGAACAAAAAACCGGAGAAGATAGACGTGCAGTTTCTCGAACAGTTTCAAGAGTTCAAAGATTTTCGAGCATTGCGACACAAAAAAGAGGATGAAGATATTGAGACCGAAGAAATTGCCAAGTCAACACCGGAAGAAGCACTTGAAACCGCATACCAAAGATTGAGGGATGATCTGGCTGCTGACCTTCTCCAGCAAATCAAGACAAGTTCACCGAGTTTATTTGAGAAACTTGTTGTCGAGCTTCTCGTCAAGATGGGCTACGGCGGTAGCCGACATGACGCGGGGAAGGCAATCGGGAAGAGCGGAGATGAAGGCATAGACGGCATAATCAAAGAAGACCGTCTTGGTCTCGACATTATTTATATACAAGCTAAACGTTGGGATGCCACAGTTGGCAGACCGGAAGTTCAGAAGTTTGCAGGAGCGTTACAAGGACAGCGAGCGCGTAAAGGCATCATGATTACAACTTCATCATTTTCACAGGATGCGCATGATTATGTTTCCCGGATTGACAGCAAGATAGTTTTGATTGATGGCAAACGGCTTGCACAATTCATGATTGATAATAATTTGGGCGTTAGTCCGTTAGCGACTTACGACATTAAGCGAATAGATTCAGACTATTTTACGGAGGAGTAAGAAGACATAACCAGACGCTGCACTTGAAATCGCAGCACAAGGAGCTTTTTCGGCTGTGCAGTGGGTTGAGGTTTGTAAACAATTGTAATGAATTAAATAGGGACACATACCTTATTTCTTGACAAAAGAGTTAACTTTAATTAGAATCATTTCATGCCGAGGATAGCAAGAGCGGTTGCAGCGGGATTTCCCCATCATGTAATTCAAAGGGGCAACAACAGGGAGAAAGTCTTTTTCGATAAAAAAGACAGAGAAAAGTATCTATTTTTTCTTAAAAAATATTCTGAGAGATGGAAATCCCCTGTCCTTGCCTATTGCCTTATGAGCAACCATGTGCATATACTGGCAAAGCCGGGTAAGGAGGAATCGCTTTATAAGATGATGCAGGGGGTCACGTTATGTTACACACAATATGCAAACAAGAAACATCAAAGAAGCGGGAGGTTATGGGAGAACAGGTATCACTCATGCATAGTAGATAAAGACAGATATTTATGGGCGGTAGCGAGATATATAGAACAGAATCCTGTAAGGGCAAAGATAGTGGAGAAAGCCGAAGATTATCCATACTCAAGTGCGAAGGCTCATTTACAGGGAATCAAAGATGAAGTGTTAGGGGAGGAGCTTTTTGAGGAAAGCCAGAGGAAGGATTACACGAGACTAATCCATGCAAAGCCAAAAGAAGACGAGATAAATGAGATAAGATATTACACGAGGACAGGGAGGCCGTTAGGGGAGCAGAAGTTTGTGAACCTAATGGAAAGGAAACTTCGGAGGCAATTTTCGCTAAAGCCTCGGGGCAGACCGAGAAAAATTGAAAAGGATAATTAAATTGGTATGTGTCCCTATTAAAATAGAACCGCCTAACAAGTCACTGCACCCGATTTTGCCTGCGGCAGAACGGGTGAGATCAAATGTTATAGGAAAATAATAAATGAACTATTCACTGTCAAGAGAGCCCATAAATAAAATTCCTACCAATGTAATAATTCAAGAATTACAACAGGTCGCCAAACATTACAATTACCAAAAATTTACAAGACATGAATTCGACAAAATATCTGTCAAGTGCAAAGGGTCTGTTGTGCTTGATAGATTCGGAACATGGGAAAATGCCTTGAAAACAATTGGCAACGAACTAAAAGCACGCGTGAAAAAAAGTAAAATTCAAATCTCAAATGAAGAATTATTTGCAGAAATGGAAAGAATATGGAGTAATCTTGGACATCGACCTTCAAAAAATGAATGGGATAATTCAAACACAAAATACTCTTATACAACATACAAAACCCGTTTCCATGGTTGGGTTAATGCTTGCGGAAAATTTATCGAATATAAAAACAAAGATAGTAAAACACAAAATATTCAAAACGATATTGTAGAAACTCCGAAACTTCCTAAAAAAGAAATACCATCACAAAACATACGTGGAATTCCTGATAAATTACGCATAAAGATATTGAAAAGGGATAACTTCAAATGTGTTTATTGTGGCAAAAGCCCTGCTACCCATCATGGAATAACACTTCATATTGATCATGTTATCCCCTTTTCAAAAAATGGTAAAACTGTATTCGAAAATTTGCAAACTCTTTGTCAAAATTGCAATTGGGGCAAAGGAACGGATAACCTATAACAACTCAATCCAGCGGAATTTGCCTTCGGCAAATCCGCTGATTTCGGATGTTATGCCACAAATTACAAATACCCATCAAATCCCTGCCGCGCCGTAGCTTAAAACAAATACCAACCGCGGCAACAGCGTAGCGTTGCATTTTGCTGCAAATTGAATTAAAATAGTTGCAAATATATAATATGGAGGCGCTGCTATGGCAACAGCTATTAGAATATCGGAAGAGTTGATTGGTGACGCGAAAAAATTTAGCCGGATAGACCACAGGTCATTAACCGGCCAGATTGAACACTGGGCTCGCATAGGCAAGTGTGCCGAAGAAAACCCGGATTTGCCCTATACTCTTATCAAGGAGATTTTGATTGGAATAGAAGAATTAGAGCAAGGCGCTAAATCGGAGTATAAATTCGGATAAAGCGCATGAAAATATACCAGTCAAGGTTGTTCGATAAAAAAGCCAAAAAACTGCCCAAACGAGAAAAAGAGATATTAGACCAAGCGATAAGCAAAATAGCAAACAATCCCTCTATCGGAGATGAAAAGAAGGGAGACCTCAGGGGAATCTTCGTCCATAAATTCAAGGTTAAAACAATGGCGTATCTGCTTGCCTACAGGATTATTGAAAAGGATTTGGAATTAATTATGATTGGGCCTCATGAGAACTATTATCGGAGCTTAAAAAATTATTTAAAGAACTGACAAAGGGGCAGTAACCCCCTGCCCCTTGTATTTCTTCCCCTGAAAGGTATCCCTGTCAATAAACCTCTGCTGTATCTCTTTTGTAATCTGGTGCCTGCTCCTGTCCCATCTCGGCGCAATAAGCATGTCGTCAGGGGCAGTTGCAAAGAGCCGCTGAAGAACAATATCAGGAGAAAGCCTCTCTATGAAATCCACGATAAAATCCAGATACTCTTCATATTCAAATGTATGAAAAGGATTTTCTTTGTACATCTGCGCCAGCGGTGTATCCTTCACGACCTGAAGCTGGTGTATCTTCAGGAAATCAAGGTGAAGTCCGGAAACCTCATCCGCCATATTGAGCATCTCTTCTCTTGTCTCTGTGGGGAATCCTACTATCAGATGCGCGCCAACAAATATCCCTTTGCTCCGCGTAAGTGAAACCGCATCAAGAAAAGTTTTATAATCATGCCCCCTGTTTATGAAGCTGAGTGTTTTGTCATAAATTGACTGGAGTCCGTATTCCACGAGCATAAAATGTTTTTCCCCTAAAGACTCAAGCAGTGCGAGCTTTTCGCTGTCAACGCAGTCAGGCCTCGTGCCTATTGCAAGGCCGATGACTGACGGCTCGGCAAGGGCTTCTTTGTAAAAGATTTCAAGTTCTTCAACAGGCGCGTATGTGTTTGAATAGGGCTGAAAATATGCAAGGAACTTGCTTGCTCCGTATCTCCTGCTCAGAAATGCAATGCCGTTTGTTATCTGCTCTTTTACCGGAATGGCAGGCTTGCATGAGCTTGGCCTGAAGCTGTCGTTGTTGCAGTAAATGCAGCCTCCGAAGCCGAGACTGCCGTCTCTGTTCGGGCACGTAAAGCCAGCGTCAATGTTAACCTTATAAACAGTTGCCCCGAACTGCTTTTTCATGTACTGTCCGAATGAGTTATATCTCAGCTCCATATTTTAATTATTCACCTTTCCGAAGAACCCTGTCAAATGTGAAAAGAGGCGCTGCTGCTAAAGCCTCCTTTGATGCTATACTATTTACGTTATGACGATGTTTCCTGTAAGCGAGGCAAAAGTAATCGCATTAAAGGCAAAGATGCACAGCCTTAACATCCGTGAAGCTGATATAGAGGAGTCCTTTATCCGCTCAGGAGGAAAGGGCGGCCAGAATGTGAACAAGACTTCCACATGCGTTTATCTCAGGCATATCCCGACAAGGATTGAAGTTAAATGCCAGAAGGAACGCTCGCAGTCACTTAACCGCTATCATGCAAGCATAATCCTTGTTAAAAAAATAGAGCAGCTGATAAAAGGCAGGGAAAGCGAAGAAAGGCAACGGATTGAAAAAATCCGGCGCCAGAAGAGAAAGCGTTCAAAAAGGGCAAAGGAAAAGATTCTCGCTGAAAAAAGAACCGTATCTGAGAAGAAAAGGCTCCGCTCTAAGATTGATACTCATGATATTTATGCGTAGTTTCCATGCCCGCTTATCTTTTCACCCTTAATACGCCGTCCATTGACGCTATCTTCTGTATTATGGCTACAAGCTGTTTTTTGTCCCTGACCTCAACAATGAACGTAATCTGCGCTTTCTGGTCAGGAGTTGAAATTGCCTGAAGATGACTGATATTGACATTCTCGGATGACACAAGCGTGCTGAGGTTGGCAAGCACCCCCGGCTTATCCACTGATTCAACCAATAACCTTGCAGGATATATTGCTTCGCCGTCCTGTCTCCACTCAACATCAACAAGCCGTGCATTATCAATTGCAAGCCTTTCAAGGTTGTGGCACTTTTTGTTGTGAATTGTCACTCCCTTGCCCCTTGTGATAAATCCTACGAGGCTGTCTCCGGGCACAGGATAACAGCACTTTGCCGTATGGTAAAGGATGTTGTCTATCCCCTTTATGCTTATCCCTTTCTGTTCTGCTGAAGGCTTAACAGGCTTTGGAGCGAGCTCTTCCGCGGGTTTTTCAGGCATCAGTTTATTTATTACCTGATGCGGTGAAATTTTTCCGAACCCTACTGACACAAAAAGCTCTTCAAGAGAAGACACTCCCAGAGACTTTGCTGCTTGCAGTACCTCATCGGATTTCATGAGCGCATTGCTCATGTTATGTTTTTTCAGTTCACTCTCCATGATTTTAATGCCAAGCTCCACTCCCTGCGTCCGCTCTTCTGCATTTATCCATTGTTTTATCCTGGTCTTTGCGCGCTGTGTTACAACGAATTTCAGCCAGTCCCTGCTCGGCTTGTGCGCCGGAGAGGTTATTATCTCCAGTGTATCGCCGTTTTTTAGCTGGTATCTCAATGGCACAATCCTGCCGCCAACCTTTGCGCCTACACATTTGTGTCCGACCTGCGTATGGATGCTGTATGCAAAATCAACAGGGGTTGAACCTACAGGAAGTTCTTTAATATCTCCTCTGGGAGTAAAGACATAAACAACATAAGGCGCAACAGCGCCCTTTACCTCTTCAAGAAAATCCTTTGCGCTGGGAAGCTCTTGCTGGGACTGAACCAGCTCTCTGAGCCATGCGATATACCTGCTGTCTTTTTCAGTGAGAGCGCCTTTTTCTTTGTATTTCCAGTGGGAAGCTATGCCCTCTTCCGCAACCCTGTTCATGTCAGCAGTTCTTATCTGGAACTCAACCCTCTCGCCTTTAGGCCCGATTACTGTCGTGTGCAATGACTGATACATATTTGATTTCGGGACCCCGATGAAATCCTTGAACCTGCCCGGCACAGGCGTCCAGAGCGAGTGGATAATTCCCATGATTGCATAGCAATTGGCTTTTGTGTCCGTGATAATCCTGATTCCAAGGACATCTTGTATCTGCTCAAATGTAATGCCCTGCTTCTGCATCTTCTGATAGATGCCGTAGGAATGCTTTATCCTGTATGAGGCCTTCCCTTCTATATTTTCCTCTTTGAGCCTTGCCTCTATTTCCTTTACAACCCCTCTGAGATAAACTTCCTGTTCCTCTTTTCTCTTTGCTATTTTCTTTACAATCTCTTCATACAGTTCAGGCATCATGAACTTAAAACTGAGGTCTTCAAATTCCGTCTTAAGCCAGCCAATCCCGAGCCTGTTTGCTATTGGCGCATAAATATCAAGCGTCTCAGCGGCAATCCTCTGCCTCTTTTCTTCAGGCAGGTGCTCAAGGGTCTTCATGTTGTGAAGCCTGTCGGCAAATTTTATGAGTATGACACGCACATCTTCTGCCATTGCCAGAAGCATCTTCCTGAAGTTTTCCGCCTGCGCCTCCTCTTTTGTCATGAACTCCATCCTGCTTAATTTCGTAAGGGCATTTACAAGGAATGCAATGTCAGTCCCGAAATGGGATTTCATGTCTTTTGCCGTTATGGTTGTGTCTTCGATTGTGTCGTGGAGAAGCCCTGCGGCAATAGTGGTTGTGTCCATCTTCATATCCGCAAGGATAGATGCGACAGCAATGGGATGTTCTATGTACGGAGAGCCTTCTATCCGCGTCTGATCGCCGTGAGCCTCACTGGAAAAGATATATGCCTTTTTCAGGAGTTCAATATCTGCATCAGGGTTGTAAGAAAGCACTTTTTTTATTAAATCGTCAATCGTTACAACATCTTCACCCATGAATTTATTATACACCTTTAAAACAAGTTGAGAGTTAAGAGTTGAGAGTTGAGAGTTTTAAAAACTTTTAACTTTTTCTACTGGCTTGGTCTTAATGCCTTGAGGCTTAACTGGAGATAGCTGCTTCCGTTATATTCATTGATGGCCGGAGTAAATACAGCGTCCACTGCGCCGGACACCTCTGTGCTTCCCATATCAAACCCTATTGCATCCACTGAATGTGAACCGTGTTTTAGTTTCATTTTCAGGTGATTGTTGCCTACTATCCTTGGATTTACAACCTCAAGTTTTCTGGCTGCAAGGAACGGTTCTTTGTTAGAGCAGCCCACCGGTTCAAGCATTGCAATCTCCCTGATAAGGCTATGGTTAACCTCAGAGAGCACCACATCCGCATCAATCTCCAGCGAGGGGACAATATCTTCTTTAGACAGAGCGGTTTCAACTATGCGCTGCATCGCCTTTTCAAAAAGAGGGATGTTTTCAACCTTAAGCCTTACGCCTGCTGCCTGCCTGTGTCCTCCGAAAGACAGGAGAAACTCTCTGCATTCAGTAAGCCCTCTGCACAGATCAAAAGAAGGAATGCTCCTTCCTGAGCCTTTTGCGATTCCATCCTCTATGGAGAGGATAACTGTGGGGCGGTAAAATTCCTCTGCTATTCTTGATGCGACAATCCCGACAACGCCCTGATGCCATCCCTCTCCTGAGAGCACTATTACACGTTCGTCATGCATAACCCTTAATGCCTCGCGGGCTTTTTGATAAACCGCTTCTTCTATTTTCTGTCTCTCAGAGTTTAGCCTGTTAAGCCATGAGCCGAGGTCTTCCGCTTCTCCTTCTGTCTCTGACAATAAAAGACGGACTACATCACTGGAATCAGAAATCCTGCCCGCTGCATTTATCCGCGGTATCAGGGTGAAAGATAAGAGCCCTGCCCTCAGTTCTCTTTTATCAAGGCCTGCTACGCTTTTGAGCGTCCTTATCCCCTGCCTCCGGCCTTCATGAATAAGCTTCATCCCTTCTTTCACAAGAATTCTGTTTTCACCTGTGAGAGGGACAACGTCTGCCATTGTGCCTATGGCAGCAAGGTCTAACAATAGTGCTGAGTGCTGAGTGCTGAGTGCTGAGTCTAATGCCTGTGCAATCTTAAATGCCAAACCGGCGCCGGATAAAGTAGAGAGTTTTGAGTTATGAGTTTGGAGCTTTGGATTTACGACTGCTATCGCCTCAGGTAACATAAAATCTTGGATTTCGTCTAACTCTGAACTCTGAACTCTGAACTCTGAACTTTTGGGCACAGGCTCATGATGGTCTGTTATGATGACGTCAATCCCTTCCTTCTTTGCGCAGGCAGCGGCGTCAAAAGATGTTATGCCGCAGTCAACAGTGATTATGAGGCTTGCTCCAAGTTTCTTTGCCTTTTTAACAGCAGCAGGATTGAACCCGTATCCGTGAGAAATCCTGTCGGGTATAAAATAATGGGCATCTATTCCGGCTGTCCTGAGCGCATGAACCATTATTGCGGTTGCAGTAAGCCCGTCAGCATCATAATCACCATGAACAAGAACAGTTTCGTTAGTATCAGCAGCGTGTTTTATTCTCTCAACTGCAGTTTTTACGCCGTCAATTTCAAAAGGGTCTGAAAGGCCGGAGATATGCGGGTTCAGGAAGCTATTGATTGCCTTCGGTGTCTTTATCCCCCTGCTTACCAACACCTGTGCAAAGGCAGGAGAAACAGAAACAGCCTTTGATAAGTATTTGATATAGTCGGGATTGGTCCTGCTTACAAGCCATTTTCTATGCATAATTTCTTTCCTCTATAATTTCAATCTTCTCCGGTATTAATATGTCAAGGGGTATCTCATTTTATTCCCTTTCCCTCTACAATCGCCCACCTTCTGTCCTTAAGATAATGTGCCTGTTCCGCTTTTCGTTATGCAATGAGCTTAAGAAAAGAGTCTTTTATTTTGGAAAGAATGTCATGGTTTACCCTGCCAAATGTTTTAAGGGCAATTGATTTATTCAAAGTGTAAATTTTATCAGCCCTTATCATACTCGTAACTTTTAAAGTGCCTTCTTCCATGTCATCGTTTGTCAGCATAATGGTAAAGTCACGAGATTCAACATTCGAGGTGAGGGCAACAACCACAATGTCTTCATGAGTTTCATTGTAATTATCATTGGAGATTATAATGGCAGGGCGCTTTTTCTGTGAAGTTAAATCTGTAAAAGGTATGGGGATAAGAATAATATCGCGCTGTTTAAGCATTATTCCAGATTGCATCGTCTATCGGGTTATCCCAGAATTTAAGACTGCTTTCCGCTGCCTGCATCATTTCAAGAGATTCTTCTTCCGGCAAAATTATCACTTCAATCCTTGAACCTTTCGGCAGAGGGATAACAGGCAATTTAATCGTGCCGTTTTCCTGAACTATGGAATGATATTTTAATGCATTCATAACATGCCTCCTTTTAATGCTATTTTACCATAGAAAGACTTTATTCAGCCTTTTCCCTTCCACAATTGCAATCTCCCGCCCTCTGCGCGAGGGATAATGGGCATGTGTTTTATTTTTCTTTCTCTAAAGATAAAACCTTTGCAGATTTATCGCCAGGTTGTCTTTTGGGAAGACGTTTTTCCAAAATTGAGCCCAATATTTTGTTTTGCAGTTCCACCCTAAAATCCATTGACAGATAACAAATGATATCTAATATCTTTTCAGTAATTTGTTTTATACCCTTTTCTATTTCAGGAATACCTTCTTTTATTGGAGTTCCTTCTATCCCTGTTTTATCAAGATAAGTTTTATAAAAATTTTCAAAGATCTCAGACAATAAGTTAGTCTCCCTTACGATTTCATCTCTAATCTGCTTAAAATCAAGAAGTATAATTTCATTGCTATCGTAGACTATAAGGAAGTCCATTTTTTTATCATTCTGCAGGTTATGAATCTCCCTTAACTCTCGTGGAATATCTGCCCAATCTTTTCTTAGTGTTATATTTTGGTGCAATAAGGACACTTGAGTTTGCAACATCCTCAAGTAACTGTCAAATTTGCTCAATTCTAACCAGTATTTATATAGCGCTTCTTGAATTGCACAATATGCCTTATATTCAATCTCCTGCTTAAAAAGAGTTTTCTGTGCTTCTAAATTACTTTCATGGGTCTTTTTGATCTGCCACTTCATATAGAAAAAAGTTGTTATTGCACTAAATATTCCAACGATAATAGTTTCCAATTATTTTCTCCTTTCCACAATCTCAATCTCCTCATCCGTCAAGCCATATAACTTATAAACAATCTGGTCTATTAGATTATCGGTAACCTTGATTTTTTCTTTTAACGGTTCAAGAACCGTCATGCTTTTTGTAAAATGTTTTTCGAGCAGTTCCTGAATCTTTCGGCTTGAAGGGTCAATGGTAAGGTTGTTTTTATTCTTTTTGAGGACGTCAAGGAGATGCTCAAAGCTATGGTCATGATATTCCTTGATTGCAGTTTTGTTCGTTAAAGTATCAACCTCTGCTCTGATCTCACGTTCAAGCCATTCCAGAAAGCCCTTAATCTCTTCATTCTTAATTTTATTCAATTCAATCATCTGTTCTGCAAGAAAGGCAAGAAAGTCATGAGAGGTATCAGTCCTGCCTAATGCTAATTCATAATCAGCCCATTTTAAAACGTCTTCATATTTTGACCTCTTATACAGCGTAACAGCCTCTTTGAAAAATTCTTTCCGCTCTTTTTCAGGAGTGGTGAAGGAGATGCGGGGGATTGGCAGATATTCTATGTTCTCAGGATAAACATTGAGGGCATATCCTACAAATTTTGAGAAATAAAATCCATTTGCTTGGGAATTCATTACGGCAAGTACGTATAAAATGTTATAGTTTTTTGAACTATCTATTTCATCTTTTGTGGTGTATATTTTATGCTTATGCAGTTTGTTTTCATCATAACCTTCAAAACGGTACTTTGGAATACAACATATTAATGAGTCATCGGTATAATATTTTTGGTTATCGAATACACCAATGAGTCCGTGTTCTCCTGTCACTTTTTGAAATATAACCTTGTCATTTTCAAAAAAATCAGGCATAGAAGGGCGGTATAATTTTTTTACATCATAAAGTAACCATTTCTCAGAATATGCAAGACCATAACGCTCGACATTTCCTCCCTTCACCATTTTTTTACAGTGTTTGTTTATTGGGCTGTCCAAATGAAACTTTTCTACTGGAACGCCCCTTGCGCCCCATGACGCTGCAAAAATCTTTCCAAATTTTATTGTTTTGCTATCGATTTTCTTCTGGATGCTATGAAGTTCGGGGGTGAGGTCGATTCTAAACATATTTTCGTATGTATCTCTGAACTGGCTTGCATCAACTGATTTAACCGTGCCTCTTACTGCCTGAATTTTATTTGGGTCTTCATTTTGGGTAATAACATTAATTGCATAATCCGACTCTGTAATTTTCTTTTCAAAGACTGGAATGATATTTCTGACAACAGCATCAGGAAAAATCTTATATCTTGATAGGTCAGCTATGCTTTTAATTATTGTATTTTTAAGAAAGAATAGCCTTAACTGTTGTCCATAATCCTGTGTCAAGAGCGGAAAAGGCACAATGAAAGAGTGGTGACCATTATATCTTAAAAGTTTAATGCTGAGTTCATGAAAAGGAATAAAAATATCCATCCTCTTTATTGGTGTCGTATAAATGCCTGCTTGCATTAAGAAATCTCTTTCATCAGAGGGTATTCCTTCGACATTTACATACGGCGGATTTCCAATCACACAATCAAATCCGGAATTTTCTTTTGTGCTTCCGTCTGCATTAAAGAATACCTCAGGGAACTCAAGTTCCCAGTGGAAGAAATTTTTGTCTTTAGCGATGGATTCAGACTGCTCAAGCAGAGAACTTAATGAGGATAGCGGTATCTTTTTATCAGGGCTTTGCAATGAACTGACTACGAAACTATAAATCTGATTTGATATACCTGCCTTTGATTTCTTTTTTACAGTAACCTCGGCATCTGAACCAAACATATCAGTCTGATATTTAAACTGGTCTTTCAAGAGGTCTTCAAATACCTGTTCTTTTTCTTCAAGATTATTTCCAAAGAATAAACTTGTCCATAGGTTTGCAATTTCTCTGTATCGGACGAGTTCTTCTTTCAATGTGTTAAAGGTCTTTTCTTTTTTCTTTATGTCCGAAAGTTTCTCGCTCGGCATTTCTTCTATTGCATGGAAGCCTTTGATTGCTGTTGTAATATCATCTTTAAAACGAGATTTATCAAACATCACAAGTTGACTATCCTGCTCCTCTGGCTTCTTCTGTTTTCCTTTTGACAGCGGCAGATAGCTTAAATCGTTAATTCTTGCGCCGATAAG
The DNA here is from genome assembly GCA_003535475.1 of Nitrospiraceae bacterium. Classification (GTDB taxonomy): domain Bacteria; phylum Nitrospirota; class Thermodesulfovibrionia; order Thermodesulfovibrionales; family UBA1546; genus UBA1546. Next base: position 4,601 of record DOHC01000082.1, on the reverse strand, counting down.
CGAGTTGCCGCACCTCAGGTGATGGTCTAAAAAATTGAGCGGCTGGCTTTTATCAACAGTCTTAAGCCACAAAGAGAGTTTTGCAAGCTCAACAGCAAGTTCTTTTATATCAACACCGTAAATGCAGGACTCAACCACCTTACGCTTCCAGTAATTGATTTCATCTTCTGTTTCTTCTTTTGGCGTTTTTAATTGAGTTGTAGGATTGTATGCGATTTCATCAGCAAGGTATTGAACAGCCTCAACAAGGAAATGGCCTGAACCCATAGCAGGGTCACAGATGTTGAGCTTAAGAACTTCTTTTGCAAAAGAGTCATCTTTAATGCCTTTATATTCTTTCTTAACCTTTTCATCTATTTCTTTGAGAATCGGCGTTAATGTATTTTCACCAATATACTTAACGATGTAATCAGGTGTGTAATATGCGCCTGTAGCTTTCCTTTCACCTTTATCGTTTTTTAAAGCTACTTTGCCGTTATCGAAACTAAACTTGTGTTCAAGCAACCCTTCATAAACGGTTCCAAGATGTCTTTCCCCAAGTCCTTTGTAATCGATGCTATGGGTTTCCCCTGTTTTGTCAGTGCGGTAAGAGAGCTCATAAATCACCTCTGAGAGTATATCGTCACCTGCCTTGTTTTCTTCAAGGAACTTATACCTCTCAGGATCAAAGAGGCCGCCGTTATATCTCGGGATGCCCATATCTTTATTGAGCTTTTCATCACTGCCGTTTATAAGATGAAAAAGAGCTAAGAGGTCATCATACAGAACTGTTTTGTTGCTTATAAATTCGCCCTTTTCATGCGTTACCTTATCCTTTATCCTCTGGATGCCATAATGTTTGTAGTATTTTGTTTGTGGATTTGTGGAAAGAAGGTCTCTTGCCTCTGCATTAAGAACAAAAAGTATTCTGTATAAAAGAATAAGGCTGTGATGGTATATCGAGTCAAGGTCTTTTTTTGAAAGGCGATTTTCTTCTCTGGACAGGAATCCATGCCCAAGCCATTCAACGCATTTAAAGACCTTCTCTCTAAGGTTTCTTTCTATATCTTCCTGAAATCTCAGTGATTCATCATAAATGCTGTCGAGAAGGCATCTGCCGGCGCTGTCCGCTATGAAGGCAGCAGGCCTAAATAGAATATAAAAATACTTGAACTTCTGAAGGTCTTCAAGGCATGCCTCAATATCTATCTCAAAGAATTTACTTGAACGTCCTTCTTTGAAATAAAGCCGCCACTCCTTGCCATTGGTAAGAATTCCCCATCTTATGTGTTCGGACTCATTCAGATAATCTCTTATCTGTTGGTGCGGATACCTGCCTTTAGTAGCTTTGCCTTTACCGGAAGACGGCTGGTCTAAATTATGATCCCAGCGTTTTGATTCTGCAATTGAAATCGCAAGCTTGTATTTCTTGTGTGGAGACAGTTCAAATGCCTTGTCGGCTTCTTCAGGAGTGTAATAGAGAAAATAATCCGGCACTTGTCTGCGCTCTGCTTCAGGGATTTTATCCTGATTAAGATAACCAAACCCTAACTTGTTAAAAATCTTATCAATAAACCTTCTTTCGGTGTTGGCTTCATTCCCTTTTCTCAATCCGACTATATTCTTGTTATATAATTCTTGAAACGCTTTATATGCAGAGAGTACTTCTTCATCAGAAGGCCAGATTTTTGGCCCTGCTTGCGGCAAGCGCTCTGAGAGATAATGACTTGAAAAGATGCCTGAGTTTATCCAGAGGTTTTTCAATAAAGTTGTCTGCTGTTTTTTAGCCATTACTAAGACTCATTTTATACTAAATTGGCGTAATTTTTCAGCATGAGAACAAAGGTGAAGGCGGGATGCTGAAATAAATTCAGCATGACATCTTGATTATGTGACTTAAAACCTGCCGCTATTTCTTTGCAAACGCCTTCTTCCTTCCCCATAGCAATACTATGGGGCTTGCAATGAATATTGAAGAATACGTGCCGATGACAACTCCCATTATCATCGCAAGCGCAAAGTCATGTATAACCTCGCCGCCGAAAAAGAAAAGTGCAGCTGATGTCAAAAGCACTGTAAGAGAAGTTATGATCGTCCTTGAGAGAACCTCATTGATGCTTGCATTCATTATGCTCTCAAGCGGTTCTTTGTGCCTCACTTTCATGTTTTCCCGTATCCTGTCAAAAACAACAACCGTATCTGTAAGCGAATACCCTGCAATCGTGAGCAGGGCTGTCACGAGAATTAGGTTTATCTCGTGCCCCATAAGGTAGAACACGCCAAGGACTGCAAGCACATCATGGAATGTCGCTATTGTCGCGCCCACTCCAAAGTTGAATTTAAACCTGAATGCGACATATGCGAGTATCCCTAAAACTGCAACTCCTATTGCCTTGGCTGCATCTGCCCTGAGTTTGCCGCCCACTTTAGGCCCTATCTCAGTCGTGGAATCAACAACATACTTATTGCCGGAAAACTTTTGGGTAAGAATTTCTGTTACCTCGCTTGACGTCTGCCCAAGCTTCTGCTCTGTCTTTTTCACCCTTATGAGAATCTTGTTTACGGTAGGCAGGTCCTGAAGATCAAAATCCTTAAGTCCTCCGTCTTCGAGCGCCTTTCTCACATCATGGAGCACAACCGGCTTTTCAAATTTAAGCTGTATTGAGGTTCCGCCCGCAAAGTCAATTCCGAGGTTTGCCTTTCCGGTTGCAATCTGGATTATGGCGATTATGCCAATAATTGAAATAATCCCTGAAAATATAAATGCAATTTTCTTTTTCCCCATGAAATCTATTTTTGTATTTTTAATCAGCTCCAGCATCTGTCCTCCTATATGCTCAACTTTCTGACATCCCGCCTGCTCAGAATGAGGTCAAAGACTGACTTTGTTCCTACAAGCGCTGTAAAAAGATTTATTGCAACGCCAAGGCTCAGTGTCACCGCGAAACCCTTTATCGGTCCTGTGCCGAACTGAAAAAGCACAGCCGCTGTTATGAGGGTTGTAACATGAGAGTCAAAGATTGTCCAGAATGCCTTGTTATATCCCGAATCAACCGCAGCCCTCGGCGTTTTGCCTGCGCGCAGTTCATCCCGTATCCTTTCAAACATAAGCACATTTGAATCAACAGCCATGCCTATTGCCAGTATTATTCCGGCAATGCCGGGCATTGTAAGCGTTGCATTTAAAGATGCCATAGCGCCGAGAAGGAGTATAATATTAAGGGCAAGCGCAAGGTCCGCAATAACGCCTGAAAGCCTGTAATAAACAATCATAAAAACTACTACAAGCAGTGTTCCGATAATCCCTGCCATCTTCCCTGCCTCAATAGAGTCTGTGCCGAGAGACGGGCCTACTGTGATGTTCTGCAGCATCTTGACAGGCGCTGGAAGCGCTCCTGCCTTCAGGACTATCGCAAGGTCCTTTGCCTCTTCCATCGTGAAACCGCCTGTGATCGATGCCTTGCCGCCCGATATCCTCTCCTTGATAACAGGCGCAGAATAGACCGTATTATCGAGGATGATGGCAAGCCTCTTCCCGACGCTCTCGGCGGTTATCTTATCGAATATCCGTGCACCCTCGCTGTCGAATTCTATCGCGACGTAGGGTTCGTTGTTGAACTCCCCGCCGATCCTGACCTTTGCATCGGTCAGCAATTCGCCGGTGAGCACCGCCTGCTTCTTAAGGAGGATCTGCGAGGTTGTATAGACGCCCGTATCCCTGTTCCTCGACCTCATCGTAAGGACCTCACTGCCATCCGGAACGGATCCCGCCTGGGACCTCGCGATGTTGTCTTCATCGACCAGCTTGAATTCAAGCTGGGCAGTTCTGCCGATCAGTTCCAGGGCCCGCTGGGGGTCTTTGATGCCCGGCAGTTGCACGAGTATCTGGCTTTCCCCCTGCTGGACAATGACCGGCTCTGTAACTCCGAATTGATCTATCCTGTTGCGTATCGTCTCCAGCGCCTGCTTTACCGCATTTTCCTTAATACCGGCAACCTCTTTATCGGGCAGGAGGAATGTGAGGTGAAGGATATCCCCTTCTGCCTTCGAATCTCCGGCCTTCAGATCGGGAAAGTCCCTGCCTATAAGGTTATAAAGCTTGTCCTTCTGCTCTGCCCTCACCGATACTGAGAGCGTATTTCCGTGCTTGTCCAGCGCCATGAAACGAATCCCGTCACGGATCATGGCGTCTTTGAGCGCGCCAAACTTTCTGTCGATCATGTTCTGCATAAGCTTCACCGTGTCAAGCTCAAGCAGGAGGTGTCTACCACCCTTCAGATCAAGCCCGAGATGTATCTTGTCGGAGGGGAGATATTTTTTTAATTTCCCCTGCGGCTCTATAACATTCGGCAGACAGAATATGACCGATACGATTAAAAAGATCAGGACCAGGGTAAATCTGAATTTCAACGATTTAAGCACTTATCAGCCTCATGTTAAGGATTGGCAAAAATATATGCAAATTATAATCATATGACGATTTTGTCAAGAGAAATTTCTCACAAACCACATAGCTGCCGATAAAACCCGTAAGTCGTAAGGCGATGAACCCCGTGAATCGTAAGTCGTAATTCGCAAAGGGAGAAAAACTGTACGGCACAGGAAGAGCGGGTTGTCATTGC
>DOHC01000155.1 GCA_003535475.1 Nitrospiraceae bacterium | reverse complement strand
AGGGCATTGCATTTACAATGCCGGAGGCGCCTCTTTCTATAAGGTCAACCGCCTTGCCTATGCTCAGTATGGCCTCTCCTTCAAAAGAACTGTGCAGATATGGAGATGCCTTTTTTATTATTTCCTTTGTTTCCGGTTCTTTCAGGGTTTTAAGGAAACCTGAAAAATATCCTGTGTATTTGTGCTCTACCCTTTTTTGAAAGAAAGTCTTTAAAAGAGTATTCATAATATCAGACCATTCTTTTTTTAGCAAGGCTTTTTGAGAAGCTGTATGGTTCACGTAATATATCCATTCCTCAACAGGCGCAAGCCATGCCTCGCCGCCGAGAGCTTCTATCTTCCTTGCGAGATCTTCATTTGAGAACTTGTTGCTTCTTACAAATATCTCGCCTATGATTCCTATCAGAGGTTTCCTGTCTTTTTGTCCCGAGCAGCTCGGGAGCAGATTTTGAAAATCCCTCCGCATACTTTTAAGAAGGTCTTCAACTTTGCCATTGGTTCCTCTCAGCGAGGAATATATCTTTCTGAGATATTCTCTGTAAATAAAGTCTGCAGAGCCGTTCTCTTTTTCATAGGGTCTTGTCTCATGCAGGCATTTTGTCAGCAGCTCAATAGCAATTATCCCCTGCCATGACCTGAGAGCAAAATCCTTGCCGACTATGCCGAGGTCTCTGTAAAACTCGATATCCTGATTTGGCGAGAATATCGGCACATGAGTGTACCCAAGGTCATCAAGCACCATCCTGTGGAATACATTATACTGCCCGAACCTGCACGGGCCTGAACCTGAGGGCATGAAGAAGGCAGACTCTGCAGGCCTGAAATCCGGAGAAAAAACTTTCTTGAGCATATCCCCTGTTGTTACAGCGCACGGATAACATTCCTTTCCTGAAACATATTTTCTTCCGATGTCAGTGGTTTCCTTGTCTGATTCAGGCAATACCTCTGCAGGCACGCCTGAGCGTTCAAATGAAGCGGCAAGCGCAAATGCATGGTCAGACATCATGGGGATGTAAACAGTGCGTTTTTTATTCAGCGCAGTAGTGCAGTAGTGCAGTAGTGTAGTACTGGCTGTTGAACTGCTGCTCTGTTGAACTGCTGCTCTGCTGCTCTGCTGCTTGATGCTGTCAAGAAATGCCTCGCATCTTGTTATTGCTCCTGCATCAGCGCTGTGCTCGTCTATCTCGATGTGAAGGAAGGGTTTGCCCTGCAACTCTTTTTTGAAATATTTCAGTATGAACGAATCAGGCCCGCAGGCAAAGTTTCCGATATAAAGCGGGAAGAGATTCGGGCTCTCCCTTATCACCCTCGCAGCCTTCAGTATCCTCTGCCCTGCCCTCCAGTACATATTCGGCCATTCGGAGTCTATTGCGTGATCATTCAGCGGGAGGAAATCCATCGGAATAGCCATGACATTAAGGTCTGCGAGTTTTTTCGGTATCTCAAGGTTCATCCCGCTGTCAAATGAATTATAGGCTCGTCCAACGATTATTATTAGGGGGTTAGGGGTTAGGGATTGGAGATTGGAATTTAAAACTTCCCTGCCCTTGTCTATTATTGATACAGCAAATGTATTCTGTGCACGCTCTGCTGCTGTCATTGCTTTGTTTATTCTGGTTTTTGTTACCTCAAAGGGTTTAAGTGTTCTTATGAGTTCATTTAACATGAATTTCCTGCCGCGCTTCAGGTTTACAACAGGAGAGATTATATTTGCATCAGGAAATGCAACCCGTGAGGAGTAGGGTATTGTCTGCGTATATGGACAGGTAAAACCTCTTTCAAGTGATTCCTCCGCTGTATTCAGGTTTATGAAGCTTGGAATTAATAATGCATCAGCGCCTTCATTTAAGAGATGTTTTATGTGGCCGTATGCAACCTTCACAGGGAAGCATGTCTCTGAAAGTATGGATTCAAGACCGAGGCTTACTATCTGCCTGTTCGTCTTCGGTGAAACAAGGACATCAAACTCAAGTTCCCATAGCAGAGTTGTCCAGAAAGGGAGATATTCATGGAAATAGAAAATGTAAGGGATACCGATTTTGAGTCTGGAGTTTTGAGCTTTGAGTTTTGAGTTTTTTCCTTTATCATTTAACTCTAAACTCTTAACTCTTAACTCTTCACTGTATTTAAGGTGCTCCTTCCACAACATCTCATCCCTGAATCTAAAGATGTCAGGGATTTCTGAGGATGTTTTCTTTTTCCTTACGTCATATTTTTCACACCTGCCTCCATAAAACAGATGACTGTCTTCGCCCTCAATCTTTATCCTGTTAATCTCACAGACATTCGGACAGCCCTTGCATTCAAAAGATGAAACCGAATATGGACGCTTTGACAGTTCAAAGCCTTTGAAAGAAGTTCGGAGTTTGGAGTCTGGAGTTTGGAGTTTGGAATTTAATTCTGATTTTTCTATATCCTTCAACTCATAACTCTTAACTCTTAACGCATTACGGTCTTTCATATAGTCTCTTGCAATCAGCGCCATCCCGATTGCGCCTGTAACGTCATGGTTAGGAGGGACTGTAATTTTCTTGTTAAGATATTTCTCAAATGCGGCAACAACAGATTTGTTAAATGCTACTCCTCCCTGAAAGAATATGTTTTCGCCGATTGGTTTCCCTGCAACGACTCTGTTTATATAATTCTGAACAATTGAGTATGCAAGGCCTGCAAGCAGGTTGTTTTTGTCTGCGCCTCTCTGCAGGTTTGACATGAGAGAATTCTCCATAAAAACAGTGCATCTTTCGCCAAGGCGGCATGGATTTTCCGCAGAAAAGGCAAGCGATGCAAAGTCATCCTTTATCGATATGCTGAGTTTTTCAGCCTGTTCCTCAAGAAACGAGCCTGTGCCTGCAGCGCATGCCTTGTTCATTTCAAAATCAACTATGACGCCATCCCTGAGCGATATATATTTTGAGTCCTGACCGCCTATCTCAAAAATCGTATCTACATTCCTGTCAATAAATGCAGCGGCTGTTGCCTGAGCAGTAATCTCGTTTTTTACAATATCAGCGCCGACATAATCGGCAATCATATACCTCCCTGACCCTGTTGTGCCTACGCCGATTATCTCAACATTGTCTCCGACCTCTTCTCCTATTTCTTTTAATCCCTGTTTTACCGCCTCTATAGGCTGTCCGGCGGTCATAAGATAACGCTTTGAGAGAAGGTTGCAGTTTTCATCTATAACAGCAAGGTTTGTGCTTATTGAGCCGATGTCAATGCCGAGGTAAACTCTGATGAGTTCAGAGTTCTGAGTTTGGAGTTTGGAGTCTGGAGTTTTTTTATCTCCTAACTCATAACTCTTAACTCTTAACTCTTCACTGTCTTTCAGGTGTCTTTCAAGAAAGTCATCGTCTTTTAATATCAGAGGGGTATATCCTGTATCTAAAGATTTCTCGGATTTTATGAAGTCTTCAAGCCTCTTAATATCAAATAAGTTTATCCTGTTGTCATCCATGTCTTTTAAGGCAGCGCCTAATGCGCCTATCAGGTTAAAATCAGAAGGGACAAAAAGCTCATCAAGATCAAATACGCTCTTGAATGCCCTTATCATGCCTTTATTGGCTGCAACGCCGCCCTGAAACGAGACAGGTTCTTTAATTTTCCTGCCGCGCAAAACAGAGCCTTTAAAATTCCGCGCAACGGCAAAGCATAGACCTGCAACAATGTCCTCCATGGGAGTTGCTATCTGCTGTAGATGTATCATGTCTGATTTTGCAAATACGCTGCATCTTCCTGCAATCCTCGGCGGTTTCTTTGATTTGAGGCTGAGTTCGCTGAATTCTTCAATTGTAAGACGGAGTCTTTCAGCCTGCTGGTCAAGAAATGAGCCTGTGCCTGCAGCGCATACCGAATTCATAGAGAATTCTTTTACGCCGTTTTCTCCGAGCATGATAAGCTTTGAGTCTTCACCGCCAAGTTCTATGATTGTCCTGACGTGAGGGGAAAGTTTACCGGTTGCATAAGCCTGCGCAACAAGCTCATTGACAGGCTCAATGCCTAATACAGATGCTATAAGCCTGCCTGCAGAGCCGGTTATGGAGAGGGAGAAAGATAGTTTGGAGTTTGGAGTTTGGAGTTCAGAGTTTTGAATCTGGTTTTTACTCGTAACTCGTAACTCGTAACTCGTTACTGTCTTTAGGAGTTCAAAAGCAACCTTGAGCGGATGTCCTTTGTGTCTTACATAGCTGCTGTCCAGCTTGCTGCCTCTTTCATCAAGGACAACATATTTTACGCTTACAGAGCCTGCATCAAGACCTATAAACCTCATGAGACCTCCTTATGAACCTGCGGATTGATATTAATTTTATCACACAAGGGGCTGGGAAAAAAGCATGTGAGTGAGTTTACTGCGCTTATGACTACCTTTCAGCATATCATTCGGTTATGCAATTGGAGACTTAGAGCTTGTCTAAAAACTCCCTAAATGTCACCCTGAATTTATTTCAGGATCTCATAACACATTGATTTCATTAGATGCTGAAACAAGTTCAGCATGACATAACACTCTGTTCCGTGAGTTTTTAGACAGGCTCAGTGTCCCACCGATTCACACTATGTTGCAGAGAAGATACAGTGGTTACGCCATCTTTTTACAGAAAACCTTTATTTTTCAATGAGGCATAATGGGCACGCTTATTGCTTTATATATTTACAGATTATAAGGAACTGGATTCCGCATCAAGTGCGGAATGACATTTTATTGTGTATTGTTATTTGATAGCATGTTTTTAGCTTGACAAAAGACGTAGGGAATGATTAAAGTTACCATATTTTGGGAAATTAGCTCTTTCGGAACTCCATCTTATGGAGTTGATTTCAGGGAAAAGGAGGTGACGGCAGAGCAAGAACTGAAGTAGGCAGGAAGGAAGTAAAAAGGTAACATCCCGTTTTTAACGGGACAAATACTGAACCCTTTTAAGAGTTAAGAGTCAGGAGTCCAGAGTCAAAAATTAAACTCATTACTCTATACTCCAAAATAAGGGGAAGTGAAGGAGAGCAAATGAAAAAGTATTTGGCATTAGTATTGGGCGTAATATTTACGCTCGGTTTTGCAGCCAGCGCCTTTGCCATCCATGCCGAGATTCCGGCAGAGTCACAGGCAGTTGTTGCAAAGGGCGCAACCCAGATAACGCTGGGTGGCGAATTAAGGTTCAGGGGTGAGCTTAGGAACAATACCGACCTTGACCAGAACAGCGGTGTAAACGAAAATGCTGACACCTATTCTGCTTATGACGGCAGGGTAAGGATTCGCTTGCAGGCTGATGTATCAAAGAACACAATGGGTGTTGTTCACCTTGAAACAGGAAGTGTCACTAATGATACTTATACATGGGGCACAGCTGGTGAGGCAGCCGGCGTGTACCGCAACTCAGGCAATGGCAAGAAGGGCACACTCGATGTTCTTGAAGCATGGATTCAGCACAAATTTAATATGGGCGTTCCTGCAGGCATAAAGGTCGGCCATATGCCGTTAAAGCTTGGCGATGGTCTGTTCTTTGACCATTCAAAATTCGGCGATGACGCAATCATGTTATTTGCGAACCCGACAAAGGAACTCGAGGTTGCTCTGTTAACAGCCAAATTTACAGAAGGCGGAACGAGTAATGCTGATGATGCAGATGCATATATAGCATTAATGACCTACACATCAGGAAAGACAAGCGCAGGTGTTGATTTTACTTATATTGATGACTCGAGGAACCAGATTACCAGCGCAGGGGCATTAACTAGTATGGGACCTGATCAGAAAGGACTCCACCTTTATAACGTCGGCTTACGCGCTTCAACAGAGGTTGGCGGATTAGGCATAAAGGGCGATTTAGAACTCAATGGCGGCAGCAGTAAGGGAGATACTGCCCTGGTAGGTACAGACAATGAGATAAAGAATAAAGGTTATGCCTATCTCGTTGGAGTAAGCTATAAGCTCAATCCTGTAAAGCTCAGCCTTGACTATGCTTATGGAAGCGGCGACAGCAACTCCACTGACAACAAAAATAATGGATTCACCAATACGCTCAGCGGCGTGCAGAAATACACCTATGTGTATGACTATCGTGCTTGTACAGCAGGCTCAGCTACTGGATCAGCTTGTTTAACTAACACAGGACTTAACAACACACAGTATGTAAAACTTGGCGCAAATGCAGACCTCACCAAGGACCTGAATCTTGATGTAAATCTTTATATGCTGCAGGCTGTAAAGAAGAAAGTAATAACAACATCAGCCGACACAAAAGGCGATTCCAAGAAGATCGGACAGGAGCTTGATGCAAAGATAACCTACAAGCTTGACAAGAACCTCGTTTACTTTGTAGAGGGTGGGTATCTCTGGACAGGAGCTTTTTACGATCAGGCATCTGTAAATGCTGACGACGCATATGCAGTAAGACACGGACTGACACTCAGCTTCTAATTGTAGAACAGTTGAATCTCAAAGGCGGCTCATATGAGCCGCCTTTTTTATTTGTTGTATAATAAACAACAGTCTTTATGCGGGCATACGACATCATAAGGAAAAAACGTGACGGAGCAGAGCTTTCAAAACAAGAACTCTCATTCCTCATCACAGAGTACCTTTCTGGTAAAATCCCTGACTATCAGATGTCGTCCTTCCTTATGGCTGTTTATTTCAGCGGCATGACGGATGCCGAGACAATTGCCTTAACCGAATTGATGCTTTCATCAGGCAATAGGTTCGATTTTTCCGATATCTCAATCCCCAAGGTTGACAAACATTCAACAGGCGGAGTGGGTGATAAGACAAGCATAATACTTGCTCCGCTTATGGCTGCGATGAACGTAAAAGTCCCAATGATAGCAGGCAGGGGGCTTGGTCATACAGGAGGGACAATTGATAAGCTTGAATCAATTCCTGGGTTCAGGACAGGCCTCACAATGCAGGAGTTTAAGAATAATATTAAGGATATAGGTTTTTCCATAATAAGCCAGACAGATGAGATTGCGCCTGCTGATAAAAAACTCTATAGCCTCAGGGATGTTACTGCAACTGTGGAGTCAATCCCGCTGATTGCCGCAAGCATCATGTCAAAGAAACTTGCAGAAGGCATTGGCGGTCTTGTGCTGGATGTGAAGGTCGGCAAGGGCGCATTTATGAAAAATATCAGTGATGCAGGAAAACTTGCAAGGACAATGGTCAACATAGGCAATTCAATGGGAGTAAAGACAGTCGCAGTCCTTACGGACATGAATCAGCCTCTTGGGAAAACTGTCGGAAACGGGCTTGAGATTAAAGAATGCATCTCTGCATTGAGAGGAAAGATGCCGGATGACTTAAAAGAGGTGGTTCTTACGCTCGGCTCATGGATGGTTTATGCGGCTGATTGCATTACAGAAGAAGCAGCAATATCAAGGCTTTCGGAGCATGTGCTGATAAAATACAAATCAGAACTTATGGATTTCATAGAGAAGGGCGATGCATTTAAAAAATTTATTGAATTTGTTGACGCCCAATACGGCGACCCCGAGGTTGCCTTTAAGCCCAGTATGATTCCATCAGCATCCAGAGTAAAAGAGATAAGGGTCGCCAGTAAGGGATATATACAGGAGATGGATGCTGAAAAAGTCGGCACAGCGTCCATGCTTTTGGGCGCAGGCAGACAGCATACCGGAGACAGCATTGACCATTCAGCAGGCATAGTCTTAAACAAGAAAACAGGCGATTACATAACTCCTGATGAGCCTGTTGCTATTTTTCATTACAATGATGAGACAAAGATAAATGAAGCAGAGGAAGTTTTTCTTTCAGGGATTCAGACAGCAGAGATACCTCCGGATAAAAGGCAGGTAATAATTGATGTGGTTATATAAAAAGTCAATAAAGTGAATAGTGTCAGTGATTAGTGTCTGTGACTGACACTGAATGTTGACAAAGGCTCTTTGAATCCATATATTAAATAATCATGGATTCTCATCTGCATGAACTGCATGACCTTGGCACAAAGTTATTTGAAGAGGGCAAATACTCTGAGGCAGAGCCTGTCTTAAAAGATATTATCGCCATCAATCCTAAGTATGCGGATGTATTGAACAACCTCGGCATTATTAACCATCTGAAAGGCAACACAAAAGAGGCTGCGGAATATTTTGAAAAGGCGCTTGAGATTAATCCAAGATACACACAGGCGTCTCTTAATCTCGCTATCGCGTATAATGACATGGGAGAATTTAAACAGGCGCAGGAGGTATTTTCAAAGGCTGCGCAGATAGCTCATCCCACTCCCACTTCTATTGACCCCTTCGCGGCAGGCAAGCTGGCAAACGAACATTATAAACTCGGCAGTCTTTATTTTGACCTCGGGCTTTTCGATGACGCCATAGAGGAATACAGCAAAGCGCTTAAACTTCATCCCGGACTGGCTGACGGGCACACTAAAATCGGCATGGCCTTGAGGAGCAAAGGCAGGCCCGAAGAGGCAATTGCCCATTTTAAAACAGCAAAGGAAATAAATCCTTCTTATGGTCAGGCATGGGTTCAACTCGGGCTGACATATTATACGAAAGGGCTTACAGCGCTCGCATTTGAAGAATGGGAAGCCGCGCTGAAACAAAACCCTGACCTGAAAGAAGCAAAGACATACATCCAACTCCTTAAGAAAAAGGAACAGTAAACAGCAGTGTCCTTGCTCGGAATAAACT
>DOHC01000179.1 GCA_003535475.1 Nitrospiraceae bacterium | reverse complement strand
AGGGAATCGGCTTTTTCCAATGACCCATCCGAATCTTCCGATTCATCAAAAGAAGAAAAATCAATTTTTCGGTGTGAAATGTCATAATTTGAGTATATCCTCCCCCACATGAATTTTCTCGTCGACAGGCTGACGCCCAGAGAATTTCCCATAAATTTATATTCTCCGTGTCTCTCTTCACTGCTGAGATTAAACCTATAGTAGGAGGTAAAATCAAAATCTTTTATGGGCCTGCCGTAATTCAGTCCTGCGCTGATATCATATGCATCCTCCCTGGCTCCGTCCCGTTTTCCCAACTTGTAACGTAACTGGGCGTTACCAAAGATCAACCTTGAAAACCTGTAACGTAAATGATTGCTGACGGTATGTGCAGACGTCTTTTCTCTTCCAGATTCAGATGTAAGATATTCATATCCATAACTGTGGTGAAGCCGGCCGATAGGTGACAACCTTGCATTGGTCGCAAACCTCGCCAGTTTGTAAATATCTATATCAGAGTAATTAAAGGACGTAGCAACCATATTTTCTTTCCTGATTACCGTAAAGGTATTGATTGTCAGATGTTTCCCCTTGTAATTCCTGAAAGGACTTGTATAATCCGATAAATCGCCGGTTATAGTATAATTTGTATTTATCGTCTTCAGAAAACCGTTCACGTTCAGACTGAACCTGTCGACAGACGTCTTTTCCCTTACAGTTTTTTCCCTGACTTTAAGCCCCCCTTCATCTTCATCATCAAAAAGAAAAAAATCCTCATCCATGACTCTGAAGCCTTTTTCTCTCTCGATAGTATAATCCCAGTGATTATACTCAAGTCTTATAGACGGGTATCTCCTGTCTCTGAAATAGAGTCTTGCACCATAAAAATTTGAGGTGATATCGTAGGGTGCAGTTCCCACTCCTTCTATGGTAGAGTCGGTCCTTGAGCCGTAAACATCCATAGACACAGGTCTCGTCGCCAGGAAAGTAGCTATAAAATTATAATTGATATCTTTTCCATCACGCCCCCCGCCTGAATCAGAATCTGTATTTTCTTTTCTGAAGGTGACACTTGTTGAAAAAGTTACGAGTTTAGGATGATATACATAGCCCTGAAGACCAAGCTTGTAGCGCTGCTCGAAGCTTGTCCCTCCGCTTTCTGATTTCCTTCCCTGATAAGTCGATGAAACGCTGTAATCACGGTATGAAAGCTCCACCAGACCCGTTAAACGGAACCTTTTCAAATATGCATAAGGGGCTGCTGCCATCTGGGCTTCGGGTTTTTCAGGCAGGAGAAGGATAAAAAAAAAAGAAGCATAATTACGAAAGAGAGTCGATTCTTTCGATTCAAATCTTTCAATGCTAAAGTAATCCCATTTGTTTCGGGTTATTTCTTTTCCTTAAGGTATTGAAAAACCTGTACCCTTCTGTTAAATGTATCAGTTACATAAATTCTGTCCTTACTGTCTACGTACATCCCCGTCGGAAGGGAAAACTCACCTGCTCCTGTCCCTGTCTTACCGATCCACAAAAGAAGCTTTCCATCTTCGCTAAAGATCTGGAAGTTGCTGAATGCAGTATCAACCACATATATGTGTCCTTCCGAATCTACGCCTATACCTGCCGGCCTTGAAAAGCTGCCGGGTTTATCACCCATTCTTCCGAATTGTTTAACAAACTTTCCTTCCGGGTCAAATATCTGGACCCTGGAATTAAAGGTATCAACAACATAAAGCCTCCCATTTCTGTCAAGGGCCAGATAACTCGGGCTATTAAATTCTCCATCGCCACCGCCCTTTTTCCCTATTGTTATAAGAGCTTTCCCCTCTTTATCAAAAGGCCTGACCATATGGTTTTTGGTATCGGATACATAAAGTCTACCCCTCTCCTCATCATATACTATGCCGGAGGGGTTATTAAATTTTCCGGTTGTTGTGAGCGACATAACAACCTTTCCGGTATTCTTGTCAAGGCAAAATACCTTATCGGCTCCTGAATCCGTAACAAATATAATTCCTCTCTTATTGTCTATCGCAAGACCTATGGGTGTTTTAAGTGTTCCTTCTCCCAAAAATCGCATGCTTTGTTTTTCCAGGTCAAAGACAAAAACTTTATTAAGCTGTGAATCGGCAACATACACATTCCCTGCATTATCAGATACGACCCCGTTCGGTCTAAACAGCACATGAAGCAATCCTTCTCCTATAAGCACATCAAGAGGATTTACTTTTTTTATATCCTGAGAGTCCGACCACTGTGCAAGCCATTTAATCCTTGGTGTCTCCGGAGGCGGAGGCCAAATATATTCTCCTGTAGGCTTTGCCGGCAATGACGATTTTGCAGCACAACCTAAAATGAACAGCAGCAAGAAATAAGTGACAAGGTTCAAGCAACTTCTATGAATATCTTTTCTGCTCATTGTTGTTTATTCCTTAAAATAGAGTCTGTCCATAAACTCATCATTCCCTTTTTCACGGGAATGACAATAATGAAACCTTACTATGAACTTCTTATTTACTAAAACTTGTGGCATTTAACACATATCTTTTCTGCGGTGAGAAGGCCTTTGAAATCAGAACTGTGCGGGTCATGACAACTTGAACAGTTCATCATTTTTCCGGGAACATTGGGGTCCGGCACTTCTACCTGTTTTTTAGGGTTTTTGGGGTCTAAAACTTTTATCATCTTCAGTGTGCTCGGGTCTTTTACTCCCCTGACTGGATGGCGCTTGCGTCCCGGAAGCGACACTACATGTGGGTCTTTTGCCTTTGCTGCATGACAGCTTACACACAATTCATATTCAGAACTTGAGAGAAGAGAAGGATGATCTGAAATATGAGGGGCATGGCATGACGTGCACCCCGCTATATTGATTATCTTGTGTACATACTTCTTTGTGAATTTTGCCTTGTCATGGCATGAATAGCAAAGATCGGGCTGATTGCCCTTCAGGATTTTATCTGAATCCGAACTATGGGGGTTGTGGCAGCCTGTACACATGCCTAAAAGTGTGTGGCCTGACTTGCCCTTGAATTTTGATTCGCTGTGACAGTTGTAGCAAAGCTTGGGTACATCTGCAATGAGAATCTTTGGAAAATCCGACTTATGGGGATTGTGGCAGCCTGTACACATGCCACCTGACACCGGTTGATGGACTGATTTCCCTTCGAATTTTGATTCATCGTGACAGTTGTAGCAGAGTCCGGGCATATTCTGAGTGAGTACTATACCGCCTTTCTGACCGGGATGGGTTTTTCCTTCCACGGTTTTATGACAGGATTGACAGCCTAATGCAACTGCAGCATGAACGCTTTTTGCCGTTTGTGTCAATTTTATATGACATGTCACACAGGGCATTTCTTCGGCTGAATAAGACTGAAAGGTCGAAAGACCGATAGCAAATATTACTGTAATCAGAAAAAACATCACTTTCAGCTGTTTCATCTCTCCTTCACCTGATTCAATAAATTCTATTTTAAGGATATCACGAAATTCAACGGGTAATTTTTCAGGGAGTTACCCTGATTTTTCTACCTCCAGAATGCCCGGAACACCCCTTTTATATCCTTCTTTTTCAGCAATGATATCAAGATGAAGGGTGCCTATGTCTTCAATCAGGGGTGTGACTTCCTCTTTTAACTCCCTTAAGTCTATGGTCTTGATGTATTTTTTGCATTCTTCACAGACATCCACCCTGTATCCCTTGCCGTCGGCTTCAGTATTGAAGTACCTGAGCT
>DOHC01000105.1 GCA_003535475.1 Nitrospiraceae bacterium | reverse complement strand
TCAATTTGTTTTGTTACGTATAGCTCACAGAAGTCGAAACTTTTAATGATTCTGCTCACGTGGCAGGTTACGATGGGAAATCGATACTATTCCCGAAATAGCTATAGCGTTAGTTATCAGTGCAGACCTACCCCTGACTAAATGCCCTCAATTTTATAGCTCTCCTATTTGCACTACAATTTAATTATGCAGACTCCGGCAGCGCACTAACACATAAGGAGGTGTTATCATGACTGTACGAGAAGCCATAGAGCTCTTTAAGCGACATCAGACTAATACTGTCAAGAAGAGTACCCTAAAGAGCTATGGGAAATTTCTGGACAAGATCCAGGAAAGGTTTTCTGAATGGGAGGTTGTATCTGTTTCATCAGAGGACATCGGAAAGTTCTTAGAGGATTGTACCGCCACCCTTAACAGATCCACCCGTCACCTTCGATACGCTCAAGTTAAGGCGTTCTTCAACTATATTATTGAAACCGCCCATCTGAACGTCAAGAACCCCTGCAACGCCGGTATTTTATTTAAGGCATTCAAGAACGTTTACCACCGGCCGAGAAAGATCCTGGACAAAGAGACAGTAGACGAGATCATTTTCAACTCTCGAAACGTCAGGGATCGTCTTATCTTGGAACTTCAAGCCCGGTGTGGACTGAGAATCGGAGAAGTTCTCAACCTCAGAGTTTCCGATGTCTCTGGCAGAAAACTCATGATCCAGGAGCCTAAGTCGGGAAGAGACGCCGAGGTTGCCTTTATGCCTGAACACATTGCGAACAGGCTGACTGAGTATATTTCCTCGAAGCAGATATCCCCCGATAACAGAGTGTTCCCACTCTGTTATACTGCTGTCAGGAACATAGTCACCGGATTGGGAAAGAAACTGAATGTCAAAATATCACCCCATGATCTGCGAAGACACTCAGCGACATATGCCAGCAGAAATGGAGTCCCTCTGGAGATTATCTCCAAGGTCATTCTAAGGCATCAGGATCTGAAGACAACCCAAATATACTTGGGAAAGATCAGCGACACTGAAGCCATAAGGTGGATGGATATCCTGCACGGAAGGTAGAAATCCAGACAAACAATTGATCGCCGGGGTCTGCTGCTTTCAAGAAACATTGCCTGCGAATTGCCTTTCGTACTGCTCGCACATAGCACGCTACCACTATTCCAACATTTGAAGCCGTAATAAATGGCATTCAGAGAATCCTCGCTTGCACTGTGCACATAGGAGTCAATGTTTCAAAAGTTTCCAATCTCTATTGATTATTGTATATAACTCGCAGCCTAATGATCCGGTTATCACCATTCTAAAAGGGTATAAAAAACCGGTAATCCTTAATAAACTTGAAGAAAGTTTTTGCAACCATTGTTGAAGGCTCTTTGTTAAGGCAGACTATATAAAACTTTCTATAAAGGCTTTTCCCCGGCAGCTTTAAAACTTTTATCGTTCCTTCCTTGATTGGGCTGAAAACAGTCCACTTTGAAACGAACGAGATGCCAATGCCTGACTGAACCATTTGAACAATCAGCTCAGAATCGCCGAGGGTCATGGATACCTTAATGTCTTTTGGTTCCATCTTTAATGTCTGTAAAAAATCCTCTATGAATTCCCGCAGTCCTGATCCTGCCTGAGGCATTATGAATGGTTGAAACAGAAAATCCTGCTGAGTAATATGCCCTTTCTTTGCCAAAGGGTTTTCGTCAGAGGCAATTAAAACTATCTCGTCATCAGCAATTTCTTCTAAAGCAATCCCTTTATTCTTTATATTTCCCTCAACAATTCCCAAATCAATATTTCCCTGTAGAAGTTCATTAATGATCGCCTCCGTATTTGATACAGTGAGATTTATTTGTACTTCAGGGTATCTTTTCGAAAAATCATACAGTACTTGAGGTAACAAATACTTAGCAATAGTTGCACTTGCCCCCAGGTTAAGAGGCCCCTTAATTTCCTTAATAAGTTTATTGATATCATTTCCCAATGTTTTATACGCTTCGAGTATCTTTTTTGACTGGTTATAGAAGAGCCATCCGGCAGGAGTTGGTATCACCTTCTTGCCTGATCTGTTGATAAGCTTCACTCCTATTTCATCTTCAAGGTTTTTTATGATGTGGCTCATGGCAGATTGTGTTACAAAGATTGCTTCGCCTGCTTTAGAAAAGCTCCTCATCTCAACAACAAGACAGAATGCTTTGAGCCTGTTATCTTCCATTTATTGCAATCTCATAAGAATAGAGGTTTATCCATTTGTTTTCATTCATTTTAAGGTGGCTCAAAAAGGTTGTCAATGTATAGATGATTTATTTTCATTATTAGGATGACTTTAATTAATTTGATTGTCTTGTAATGAGACAATTATCATTTATACAAATACTTAGGGGGTGATATTATGGCAAAAGAGAAAACAAAGCTTGTAATTGCGTCTACTACGAGTACACAGAATTCAGGACTTTTTGATATTCTCATTCCTGCTTATGAGAAATCAACTCTCTTTGGAGTAAAAATAGAAATCATCGCTGTTGGTACAGGCAAAGCGATCAGGATTGCAAAGAAGGGCGAAGCAGATATGTTGTTTGTGCACGACCCTTTCCGTGAGGAAAAATTTATTGCTGAAGGATACGGTGTAAACAGAAGGTTAGTAATGCACAATGATTTTGTTATTGCAGGTCCTGCTAAAGACCCTGCGGGGATAAAAAAATCAAAAACCGCTATCGAATCATTTGAAGAAATTGCAGAGAAAGGATCTCCCTTTGTATCAAGGGGTGATGATTCCGGCACAAATATCAGAGAATTAGATATCTGGGATGATGCCGGCGTTAGCCCGAAAGGAAAGGGTTGGTACTTTGAGGCAGGTGCTAATATGGCCGACACGCTACTGATGGCCAAGCAAAAGGGAGCATACACATTAACTGATGTGGG
The DNA here is from genome assembly GCA_003535475.1 of Nitrospiraceae bacterium. GTDB lineage: Bacteria > Nitrospirota > Thermodesulfovibrionia > Thermodesulfovibrionales > UBA1546 > UBA1546. The sequence continues at coordinate 6,623 of DOHC01000105.1, read as the reverse complement.
GACATTCCTCAAATATGAACCCAAGCTTGATCTGAAGATCTTGTTCAGGGGTGATCCTATATTGAGGAACAATTACAGCGTAATCGCAGTTGATCCCAATAAATTCGCCAAAGTCAAATATAGAGAGGCAATGGATTTTATCGCCTTTGTTACATCACTTGAAGGACAGCATTTGATCGGAAATTATAAAAAACACGGTGTCAATCTTTTCTATCCGGATGCGGTTCCGTCAGTGATGAACAAGAAAAAATAACTTTATCTGTGTGGAGATAGAAAATGAGAAAAAAGAAAGTACTCTTATTCATGTTATTCGTTGTTGCTTTAACTTCATTGCCTTTAATATCTCATGCTGATGAAAAATGTACAGAAGTATATGGAAGCGGTTCAAATAAATTTTCTCTTGCTACAGGGAGCCCTGGAGAACTTGGACTCCTGAGAGTGCTTGTAGAAACTTTTGGCAAAGAGATGGACGCAACCCTTTGCTGGATAAAAGCAGGCACGGGAGATTCTTTAGCACTTCTCAAAGAAAAGAAAACCGACATGATTATGGTCCATGCTCCCGAAGCTGAAAAAAAGGCAATAGCTGAAGGTTGGGCTATGAAACGAACTCTGATTGGTTCCAATGAGTTTTATATTGTTGGCCCACCTGATGACCCCGCAAGAATTTCTGAGGCTCAAAGTGCTGTTGATGCATATAAACGGATTGCGTCAGCAAAATCTAAATTTTTCTCAAGGGGAGATAACTCGGGAACACACAAAAAAGAAATGGACATATGGAAAAAAGCCGGCATATCACCTTCCAGTGACTGGTACATTGTTACAAAAGATTTCATGATAGCAACCTTGAAAAGAGCACATATTGAAAAAGGATATTTCATGACCGACAGCAGCACCTGGGTGGCAGAAAAAAAGAATGTCCCAAATCTAAAAATACTCTACAGGGGAGATAAATTTCTCGTTAATACATACCATGCTCTTTGCCAGCCTGAAGGTGCAACAACAGGAGTAACAATAGCAGCAAAGTTTATAGACTTTGTAGCTTCTCACAGAGGGCAAAAGATTATAAGAGAATATGGAAAAGATAAGTATGGTGAAGGTCTTTACAATGATGCCGAATATGCAAAGCAATATGATGATTAGCAAAATGTGGTATTTGCAGGCCAGTTACAAACATATTAATTATTATTGAAAGGAGATTATGGAATGAGATTTTTAAGATGTTTTTTGACAATTGCTTTTTTGTTATCAGTTTTTACTGCGGTGAATGCTTCGGCAGAGAAAGAGATAATCTGTGCATCTACTACAAGCACTGAGAATTCAGGATTGTTCGGGTATATCCTGCCCATTTTTGAGACGAAGACAGGTATAAAGGTCAAAGTTGTTGCGCGTGGTACGGGTGCTTCTATTGAGATGGGGAAAAGAGGAGACGCTGATGTTGCTTTTGTACATGCGAAGGAACAGGAATTAAAGGCTGTTGAAGAAGGTTTCTTTGTAAACCGCCACGAAGTAATGTATAACGATTTCGTGATTATTGGACCTAACAACGATCCGGCGAAAATTAAAGGCATAAAATCAACCGATGAAGCATTCAAGAAAATTGCTGGTTCATCCTCGTTCGTTTCAAGGGGGGATAACTCAGGCACTCATACAAAGGAATTATCCATATGGAAAAAGGTAGGAATAGAACCGAAAGGACAGAAGTGGTATCTTGAGGTAGGCCAGGGGATGGAAAAGACCCAGCGGATCGCCAATGAAAAGAGAGCTTATACGCTAACTGATAGAGGCACGTGGCTTGCCACAAAGGACAAAGATAAACTTGATATGGTGATAGTGCTTGAAGGTGATCCGGTATTATTCAATCAGTATGGTGTCATGGCTGTTAATCCCGAAAAGCATAAACACGTCAAATACAAAGAAGCTATGGAATTTGTGAACTGGCTTATCTCAAAGGAAGGCCAGCAGGCTATCGCTTCTTTCAAAGATAAAAACGGGAATCAACTATTTATTCCAAATGCAAAATAAAGGAGTTATATCATGAAACATATTTCTATTTTTCTGTTGCTTTTCGCTTTTTCTTTTGTAGCATGGAATTTGCCTGCTACGGCTTCAGCTGAGTCCTCAGAGATTGAAAGACTCAAAGGCGAGATTCAGAAGATGCAGGAACAGCATAAGACTGATATGCAGAAACTTTTCAACAGGATAGAAGAGTTAGAAAAGAAGCAGGCAGAAAAAATAGTCAAACCAGCCGAGCCGGAAAAAAAGATTGTCGAGGCTGAAAAGCCAGTCTTACAGGCTGGATATGATAAGGGGTTTTACATCAAAACCAAGGATGACAATTTTCTGTTAAAGACTAATTTATTCCTCCAGTTTCGTTATGACTATATCGATTTTGACAAAACGGTCAATGCCAACGATGAGAACTGGAGCAATTTCTATACGAGACGTGCAAGGGTAATCTTCTCGGGCAATGCGCCTACTAAAGACTGGACCTATTTCTTCCATGTTCAATTGGAACCCACAAGTGCTGTCAACCTTCATGATGCATATGTGACATGGAAAAAATATCCGTATGCCCAGGTGCAGTTCGGTCGTGCAAAGTTGCCTTATGGACTTCACTTCTGGCAATCAGCAAGCCTTCTGAACGGTGTGGAAAGGTCTATCTTTACCGGAGAGACAGATGCAGACGGCAAGCAGGACTCAAGAAAATGGCCTGGAGGAAATGCTAATTTCCAGGTGAGCAATGAAGATTCCGTAACAAAATTTCCCATAGGAGGCTTTAACCTCTTCAGGTCTCAGGGGGCTCAGCTTCAGGGTGACATTGATTTACTCGGCCAGAATGGATTTCTGCAATACTGGGCAGGAGTTTATAATGGAAGGAATACAAAAGATACTCCCAATCTTGATACCCCTCCGCTCTGGGTGGGCAGAATCTCCATTAATCCATTGGGAAAATATAATCTCGTTCAGCAGGGGGATATTGATAACAGTCAAACCCCTAAGGCCTGTTTCCTGATTTCAGGATTTTACAACACAGACAGGTTAAAGAAGATTCGAAGTGCAACAGACGGGAAGGAACAATCAGTAAATGCCTATGATATCCATGGAAGCGGTTATGATCTGGCTGCCCTGTTCAGATATAAGGGTTTTTCTCTCGATGCTGAATACGGGTATGACCGTTTAGAGCAGGACAGGGATGGCGGCGATACGTGGGACAGGTTTGCCTACAGATTTGACGCGGGCTACTTCATACTACCCAAAAAGTTTGAAGTTGTAGCAAGGTATGCCTATGTTGAGCGAATGGAGGATAACAATGTAGCCAAATCCAATGCTTCCGGTCTTGGTCTTGTCAGCGTTAACGGTGGGACAAACAATGCAATTGAGAAAAACCTTCAGGAATATACCGTAGGATTAAACTATTATTTTTATGGCCACAACCTGAAGCTCTCTCTTGATTACAGTTATCTGATAAGGGAGTTTACCGAAGTCCCCGGTGCAACTGTTCCAGTTGATGACGACCAGCACGATAACAGATTCAGAACGATGATGCAGTTCTATTTCTAAAACTCATTTTATAAAGGCCGAGGGTCAAAACCTTCGGCCTTTATTCTTGAAAATTAGAAGTTTCATTTTATATTTTTCTCATTATGAATTCAATGATGGAAGGTTTTTTAAAGGCATTTTCCCTTATCTACAATCTCGACCGAGAACTTCTGGGTATAATATTGCTATCTCTGAAAGTTTCAGGAACAGCTCTCTTTATATCATCCGTCATAGGCGTTCCTGCAGGCGCTGTTATAGGCCTGAAGAAATTTCCGGGCAGAGGGTTCATAATCACCCTTCTGAATACTTTTATGGGACTACCCCCTGTTGTAGTAGGTCTTTTCGTCTATCTTTTACTATCAAGGAGCGGACCTCTTGGCTTTATGGGTTTATTATATACACCATCTGCAATGGTTGCTGCTCAGACCATTCTTGCATTACCTATCGTAGCATCTCTTTGTCATTCAGCAATTGTTGCTGTTGACCCGATAATCGGACAGGCTGCAATAACCCTCGGTGCAACTCCATATCAGAAAGCTATTACCATTATAAAAGAGGCAAGATATGGGATTTTATCATCTATTATTGCCGGGTTCGGCAGGGTTATGGCTGAAGTCGGCGCAATACTGATCGTGGGTGGAAACATTGCAGGTTATACAAGGGTGATGACAACCACAATAGCACTTGAGACAGACAAGGGAAATTTTGAACTTGCGCTTGCGCTGGGAGTCATACTTTTAATAATTTCATTGGTGATAAACTCAGCTCTCCATCTTATACAGAAGAAAGGTACAGTTGGAGCAAACAAATGAAACTTGGACTATCAGTATCAAATATATGGAAAAGCTACAATGGAAATCAGGCACTAAAAAACTGTTCTTTCTCGTTTAATGACGATGGAATCTATGTTTTGACCGGATCAAACGGCTGTGGTAAATCTACATTCTTTAGAATGTGTGCCCTTATCGAATTACCTGATAGCGGCGATATAAGTTATTTTTCCAATGGAAAGATGATACAGAAAGACTTGGAATTGAAACGCCGGATAACACTTTTATTGCCCAAGATTGGAGTTTTTAATACTACGGTATTTAAGAATATCGCCTATGGTTTGACAATAAGAGGAATAAAGCGGGCCGAGTCGGAAGAGAAAATTAATAAAGTGCTTGAGTTTGTACATATGAGCCACAAAAAAAATCAAAATGCTTTGACTCTTTCAAGTGGGGAAACGCAAAGACTCGGCATAGCAAGGGCATTAGTGATTGAGCCTGAAATTCTCTTTCTTGATGAGCCAACTGCATCTATTGACCAGAAAAATACCGAAATCATAGAAGATATTATCCTGAGAATGAAGAACTATCATAAGGCAACTGTAATTATGACAACCCATGATATGCAACAAGCAAGAAGACTTGCAGACTATTTGATGGTGATGAATAACGGGCTGATTTCAGCTGCCTGAACTTCTGCTCATTTTAACCTGGACTCAGCACCGAATGAAACCTGTCCATCTTGTTTACTTGATGAAGAAAGAAGGGAACCGTCGAAGCGGCGGCGAATCAAGGTTTGTACCCGTATTCAATAGAGTCGGCGAGAAGTCCGCACTGAGTGTTTTCAGGTGTTGTTGGTAGGATTATCTTCTCGATCTCAGAATCTATTTGCTTCCATGAAATATTTGTATTATTGTACTCTTAATTATGCCGATAAATAATTTATCATATAAACGCTTTTTTTTCGGTATGCTCACTCTCCTTTTTCTTCTTGTTCCGTCAATTTGCTTATCCACCGAAGCGCAACTAAAAACTGCGACAAACGAATCTCTCACAGTTCAGGAATCTAAATTTTCACAAGGTGGGGTCAAGGCTTGGGCTAAGGATTGGGGACCTATCATTAGCCCATTTGCAACCCTCTTAAGTACCCTCACCGCATTATTTGTCGCCCTGTATTTAGGAATTATAAGGGAAAAAATCAGAAAACCTCGTCTTAAACTTTACTTCCTTGAAAATGGGCAATATCCTTATTTTTTTAGATTATCTTTTGGTCATTTAAAAGATTCAATTCGTCTGAGTACGGGCGACATCATTGAACTACTCGTTCCTGGCTTTAGCGCAAGGGTTAAAGTGAAGAATATCGGTAAGACAACTGCAAAAGAGATTCAAGCAAGGATCGAAAAGATTGAATTTATTGACCCCGAGAGACATACCACATTTTATCATCCGACTGCAGTGAAATGGTCTGGGGAACAAGAAATTGGAACTGTGGACATCGCATCGGGTAGTCATTTTTTCCTCGACATCTTCTTTGCCATAAATACTACTGCCGCTGAAATGACGAGATTTAATAGAGAGGAAATGGCGAAGAGCGATGTAGATATGCCAGAGGAACGTGTAATGCGGATCTTTAAAGAAGAGGCTCAAATGACCGAAGAGATCTTCTGGAATGTTTGGGTTAAAGATCCCCATGTTCGAGGAATACCTGCAAAATTCAAATACGAAGGAAATTTTGTGATTTCATATGTCGTAAATGGTGCAAATTGCGAGCCAATTAAATTTAAGGTGTTTGTATACTGGAGCGTTAACAGTTGGAATAATCCTACTATAAGAATTGAACAGAATTCTAATTATATTGATAACGAGGAGGACAATTAAGATGGAAGGTGACGTAAACGTTCCGATAACTTGCAAGAAGTGTGGCGGAGAAATGACAAAATGTACTACAAAGATATCTCGTGGATACACCTCTGACAGCACTTCATGTAATTCTCCCGCCGTCTCATCCGCTTCCACTGACGTAACAGCTTATACCGAGGGGCATCAAGGAGAGGGCAAAATTATTCCTATTGATGTATACCGTTGTCAGCGTTGCGGATGGAAGGATTTCGTATAAATTACTCCTGAGTTGACTATAACTTATCGCCTTATCATTGACCACCTGATTCATATTCAATTGTTGTAATGCTGCCTGTAGACCCTGAACAAAAAACATTCACCATGCCATTTTGAATCCCTGAGTCTTCTGCTATTTTTGCAACTTTTCCATTAATATCGAGGACATCACTAAATCCTTTTGTGCTTAAAGAGATT
>DOHC01000147.1:3893-6731 GCA_003535475.1 Nitrospiraceae bacterium | reverse complement strand
TTTGGGCATTTCAGGCAAATCATTTTATGGTTGTTGTCGGCCATAATGAGGATGGAGTGATTGTGAATTCAGGAAAAGATAAAGGCAAGTTCATATCTGAAGAGGATTTTATAAAGACGTGGGAGAGGACAAAATTCTGGACGCTGCTTATCAAAAGAAAGTTTAGAGTTTAGAGTTTATCTAATTGCGTTTTCACTTTTAACTTTTAACTTCTCGCTTTTAACTTCTTGTGCTCTTCCAAAGATAATCATCCTCGACGACCCGTTAAGCCCGGAGGAGCACATAAACCTCGGGGTTGCATACGAGAAACAAGGAGAGATTGTCGTAAACTTTAACATATGGGGAAAATCGGATAATCTCCAGAATGACTTGAAAGAATCATTTCAGAAAGAGGTCTTTGCAGGAATCGGGAGGAAGGTCACTTCACCGATTGAAGATGCCGTAAAAGGCATCATAAACCTTCTGCCCTCAAAAAAATAGCCGCAATGCCCTGCCCTCCTTATATTGACAAAGACCAGACCGAGATACTGCGAAAAAAATCAGGCAAGACAATCTGGTTTATGTTGATGATAACCTTTCTGCAATTGAGAAAATAAACAGATTTTGATTTCCAGCAGCAGATAGAAAATGTGTCCTATCCAGTTTATTTCAAGATTAAAGACTAACCCTTGTTCTGCTCTTTAACTTGCATATTACATCATATATGGTGTAGCATAATTCATGAGCCCAAAATGGCCTATTTTTTATTATGAAACAACAAATGACAAGTGTCCGATTCAGAATTTTATAGATTCACGCAAGGACAGGGATCAGGCAAAAATATTCAGCTGGTTTTCCCTGTTAGAACAGCAGGGGCCGATACTGCCAAGACCTTATGCCGACTTATTGACTGATGGAATTCATGAATTAAGAATAAAGCTGTCGGGAGAACAACTTCGGATTCTATATTTTTTCTGCTTTAAAGATTGTATTGTTTTAACGCATGCGTTTAGTAAACAAACAAGCGAGGTGCCGCAGGCAGAAATAAAAAAGGCAAAGGCTTATCGTGATGATTTCTTATCACGGTTTAATGAACAAAAGTTAAAGGAGGCAATCAATGAAAACCTTTAGGAGACATCTCAAGGAAAAATTAAAGAGTGAGAAATTCAAGAAGCTTTATGAGGAGGAGCAGAAACTTGCAGAGCTTTCTCTCAGAATTATTGATACCCGCGAGCATCTTGGCCTCTCTCAGAGAGAGGTTGCAAAGAGGGCAAAAATCACACAGCAGCAGCTTTCAAAGCTTGAAAACGGCATCAATTGCACAATGGTGACATTCCTGAAGGTATGTTATGCCCTCGGCATCAAAGTGGATATCGAACCGCCAAAAATCACCCGCAAGGCTGCGTAAGTTGTTGCAATAGAAACGGTTAGAAAATTGCGGATGAGAGTGGGGAGCAGATTTCGCCTTCCTGCAGCAGATGAAAAATGCCGCCTGTCGGATTTATTTTATTTCATGAGCCATAGCGTCTATTTCAAAAGACGCATTTGCATAACCCACTTCTACAATTTGTTGTAAATAGACTGGCAGAAAGCCAGCAATTGATCCAAATTGTTCGTACTGGTAAACGTGGCGAAACTCGTGGTAGAGCAAACGAATAGAATCGTGGCCATGACATATAAAAACAGAGCAGCCTAATGTCAGCCCAACCATGCGAGGACCAAGCAGACCTGTTTGTAAGGCAGCAGCTCTAAGTTGTGGGTCTTCTGGAAGTGGAAGACGGTCAACAAACGCTATTCTAATGAGTTCCGGTCGCATAACACCTACAGTTCGTGCAATTGAGATTTCATTCTCATTTAATTGATTTCCAGATTGGGCAACCCCATTCGCACGTGCTTCTGCCCACATGATAGCGGATGGAAGCAGCATAGGGAGTGCTGTTCGCAAATCAATATTCATAGTTTGCTCCATGCCTAACATTCTCTTTTAACCTTCTGATAGCATGAGACCACAGATTACCACTTCTCGCCAATTTTATGTAGAAAGTCTTGAGCCGGTTCAAGCCCCAATCGCGCTGCTATTTTGAAGTCTTCTATCGCCTGTTGAAAGTTGCCTAAATTATGGTAATTAACTCCCCTGTTATAGTAAGCCTTAGCATCATCGGGCTCAAGCTCAATAGCCTTGGCAAAGTCGTTGATTGCCTGCTGATAATTACCTGATCTGCCGTAAGCATTTCCCCGACTGAAGTAAGCCCACGCTAAATCAGGCTTGAGTTCAATTGATTTGGAAAGATCCTTAATCGCCTGCTGATAATTACCCATTGTGACATAAGCAACTCCCCGACTAACGTAAGCCTCAGCAAAATCCGACTCGAGTTCAATAGCATTGATGTAGTCCTTGATTGCCTGTTCAAAATCGCCTATCTTCCTATAAGCATCTCCCCGGAAAAAATAAGCCACTGCAAAATCAGGTTTGAGTTCTATAGCCTTGGTGTAATCATTAATAGCCTGCTGATGGTTGCCTAAGTTTTCATAAGAGAACCCCTTGCCAAAATAAGCTGCTGCAAAATCAGGTTTGAGTTCTATGGTGTTGGTAAAGTCTTTGATGGCCTGTTGGTAGTTGCCTAAATTGATATAAGCGACCCCCCTGCCAAAGTAAGCCGCTGCAAAATCATATTTGAGTTCTATTGCTTTAGTATAAGCAGCGAGCGCTTCTTTAAATCTCTTATTGATCGTCGCTTCATTTCCCTTCTCAACCCACTCAACCGCAGTTAATCCCTGAATTGCAGCTTTGTATTCCTGCTGAATTTTTTTGCTCGGCTGCTTATTAGTAGCTTTAGCAAGCTCTTTATTTAGCCTCTC
>DOHC01000147.1:0-3876 GCA_003535475.1 Nitrospiraceae bacterium | reverse complement strand
TTTTCTTTAATGACTTTGCAACTTCCTTTGGATCTGCCGAGACCTTCGCTCTAAGCCAGTATGTCTTTCCATCCCATTTATCCTCTATGATTTCAGCGCCTACAATCCCTGCGCTGTATGTCTTTATCTGCTCTTTTGTGAGCTTGAAGTCTTTTACCTCTGTCTCGCTTATCAGATATGTGCCGAGTTCTTCAAGCAACAGTCTTTTGACCATCTCAAGCGAAATCGTCCTGCATGACGCCTTGCTGTCAAGCTCGCTTGCCTGATAGGTGTATTCTTTGATGAAAGTTACATTGCCTGCAAAGGACAGACTTATGGAAAACAGCACAAGGATAATCGCTGACTGAATAATAAAGTAGTTTCTGGAGCAGTTCCGTGAGAAAGAATGTATTGTCTTATTATGTCCTTTCACTTTAACACTCTGAATACTACGGTTTTTCTTTACTGAAATATAATCCCCTCCATGATAAAAATCAAGGTAAAATTCACCTTTTTGACATTTTAAGAAATTCAATCACCGCTCTCTGACAATTCTCCACTGCTGTTTTTATGTCCCATTTGTCCCTGTTCCTGTCTTCAACAATATTGCTGATTCCCCGTATCTCAAGCATCGGAATTTCATACATTGCACAGACATGCGCAACAGCAGCTCCCTCCATATTCTCGCATATCGCTCCTCCGCCAGAGGCTGATGAGGCAGAGAATCTCTTTTCAAGCTCCCTTGCCCTTCTGTCCGTGCCGGTAACAGTAGATACACTAACAAATGCGCCTATTTTTATCGTGAGGTTCGAGGCATCAGGCATCAGGCGTAAAATATTAACAGCCCTTTTATAAAGTTTTTTATCAAGCGGAAATTCATTGAAATATTTCTTCCTGCCTTTCCTTAATAGAGGTATCCCTATTTCATCTGCTTTATGAAAACCGTCTCTAAACAATAGTCCTTCATCCCCGTATATTTCTCTATCCGCAATTGCTATGTCCCCTACCCTAAGTCCTGATGACGGATATGCGCCGCCAATCCCAAAGTTTATTACAGCGGCTGGAGAAAATTTTTCGATGATAAGGGTTGCTGCATGTGCGGCATTGGTCTTGCCGATACCCGATATAATATGAATGATATTTGTCTTCCCAATCTTCCCCTGATAAACAGGCAGCGCTAAACTTTTATCTTTAATCTTTCTGAGAGTTTTTAAGACAGCACTGCTCTCTTTTTCTGTTGCTGATATCAGGCATATAAGTTTATTCAAAGATTACTCCATGCAAAAATTAAACCTTTATCTGTCATCCGATTTTACCATCAGCGCTTTTGAAAAAACAAAGTAAAAAGTGTTAAATTAAAAAATAAAGGAGATTGATGATTATGCAGAGAGTCCCCATGACACGCGAAGGCCATCAGAAACTTCAGGAAGAACTTGATAAACTCCTGAAAGTAGAAAGGCCTAAAAATATTCAGGCAATAGCAGAGGCGCGCGCTCACGGCGACCTTTCGGAAAACGCAGAATACCATGCCGCAAAGGAGAAGCAGTCCTTCATGGAAGGAAGGATACAGGAGCTTAAGGCAAAATTAGCGCTTGCCGAGATAATTGACCCTTCAAAGATAAATCAATCAAAGGCGGCTTTCGGGGCTAAGGTAAAGGTGCTGGACACAGCAGCGGATGAAGAATACATCTTTATACTTGTAGGCCCTGACGAGGCGGATGTTAAGAGCGGGAAAATATCCATAAGCTCGCCTGTAGGCAGGGCATTGATAGGTAAAGAGGTAGGCGATACAGCAATGATTAAGGCGCCTGCAAGAACAATGGAATACGAGATATTAGAGATAACCTTTGAGTAAATACATAAGAGCAAAAATAACAGAAAATACTCCTGTAAACAAAGGCCACAACCTTCTTATCCTGAGTCCTGATGATATTCCACAGCGTTCACTCCCCGGTCAGTTTTATATGATTGGAACTGATTTTTCATATGACCCCTTACTTAAGCGTCCCTTCAGTATTTTCAGAGAAACATCATCCGGCGAAGGCAGAGAACTGCAGTTTCTTTATAGAATCAAGGGCAAAGGGACTAAACTATTGAAGGAAATGAGAAAGGGAGAAACTGTAAATGTTCTCGGTCCATTAGGCAATGGCTATCCTATGCCCGATAAAAATCTTACTCCTGTACTTATTGCAGGAGGCATAGGGATTGCATCGCTGTTCCCTCTCGCAGAGAAACTTTCATGGAGTGTCCATTTTTTCTACGGCGCAAGGACAAGCGATGAACTGCTCATGCTTAACAAATTAAAGGGGCTTGTTAAAAAGGAATTGATAATCAGCACTGATGACGGCTCCGAAGGCACAAAAGGCACTGTTATAGATATTTTAGATAATTTTTTCACTCGTCACTCGTCACTCGTCACTCGTCACTTACTTTACTCCTGCGGCCCGTCGCCAATGCTTGAGGCTGTCTCTAAATTTGCCGCAGAAAAGGGAATCAAAGGCTATATCTCCATGGAGGAAAACATGGCATGCGGTGTCGGAGCATGTCTGGGATGCACGGTAAAAACAAAGAAAGGTTATAAAAGGGTATGTAAAGAAGGGCCTGTGTTTCCGATAGAGGAGATTGTATGGTAGAAAGCAAGTTTTCGTATTTGCTGTCATTCCCGCGAAGGCGGGAATCCAGTCGCAGTTTTCATGAAAATGGGGAACTAAGGCGCAAAAAAATCTGGATGCCCGATTAAAAAGCTCGGGCATGACAGGGTATAGAATAAACTATGAACTTAACTGTAAACATAGGAAAACTTAAACTGAAAAATCCCGTGATGACGGCATCTGGCACATTCGGTTACGGCGAGGAATATTCTGAATTTGTTGACCTCAATAAGCTCGGAGCAGTTGTTGTAAAAGGGCTTTCTCTCAAACCAATGGAAGGCAATCCGTCTCCGAGAATATATGAAACCCCATGCGGAATGCTTAATGCTATAGGGCTCCAGAATGTGGGAGTTAAAGAATTCCTGAAAACAAAACTTCCGTATATAAGAAAATTTGACACAAAACTGATAGTAAACATCTTCGGGAACACTCTTTATGAATATGTTAAACTCTCACGTATTATTGATGACGCAGGCGCAGACGGGATTGAACTGAATGTCTCCTGCCCTAATATCAAAAAAGGCGGAATATTCTTCGGCACGGACAAAAAAATGCTTCAGAAATTACTATCTAAGGTAAGGGCAAATGTCAGAAACGCCGTCCTTATAACCAAGCTCTCTCCAAATGTCTCATACATTCAGGAATTTGCAAAAATAGCGGAAGAATGCGGAAGCGACGCGGTATCGCTTATAAACACCATCCCGGGGATGGCGATAGACATAAAAACAAGAAGGCCGCGAATAGCAAATATTACAGGCGGACTGTCAGGCCCCGCGATAAAACCAATTGCCATTAGAATGGTCTATGAAACCTTCAGGGCAGTTAAAATACCGGTTATCGGCATGGGCGGGATAATGAACTGCGCTGATGCCATTGAATTCATGCTTGCAGGCGCAACAGCAGTCGCAGTCGGAACGGCAAATTTTGTGAATCCTTCCGCAACCATTGATCTAATTAACGGAATAGAATCCTTTATGGCAGAGAACAACATACCCACTGTAAAAGAACTTACTGGCGGAATGAAGATATAGATGGAGGCGTCAGGTGCAGAATAATCCGGTCATCACCCTTACATCCGACTTCGGTTATAAAGACCCATTTGTAGGAATGATGAAAGGCGTAATATTATCAATCAACCCTCTGGCAAAGATAATAGATATTACACACGGCATAAGCCCGCACAATATAAAAGAGGCAGCTCTTACAATCGGCATGAGCCACAGCTTCTTCCCGCCGAAAACAGTTC
>DOHC01000231.1 GCA_003535475.1 Nitrospiraceae bacterium | reverse complement strand
AAGCACAGAGCAAGTGGGATTAAGAAGAACTCTTCTTTACATTCGGCCCTCCGTCTTTTACAGATTGAAGGCTTATAAGACCAACAAGAAAAAACACTGCCACTGACAATATCGCAGGGCGCTGGCTTGCGAAAGACGAAGATATGTATCCAAACAGCAGAGGCCCGAATATAGCAGAAGATTTTCCTACCATGGAATATACGCCAAAGTATTCTGATTCGTGTTCTGAAGGCACAAACTGTGTGAAAAAAGCCCTCGCTGCCGCCTGGATAGCGCCGAGCCCGAAGCCTGCTATGCAAGCGATAATCCAGAAATGCAGTTTGGTTCCGGCAAAATAGGCCAGGACCGATACGGAAGACCACATCAATAAAGATAAAGAGATAACCTTCTTCGGCCCCCATGCATCCGTCGGTTTTGCCATGATAAATGCTCCTGCAAGCGCTGTTATCTGCACTACGATGTAAAGCATTATAAGTTCCTTAGTGCTGAACCCAAGCGTTGTTGCCGCAAAGATGCTTGAAAACACAATCACCGTATTTACGCCGTCTTCAAATATGAAATAAGAGATTAAAAATTTCCTTGTCTCTTTGTCTGTCCATATCTTCCTGAACGTCATCCATGTGTCACGCATTCCCTTTGATGCCGAATGCATCAAGCCATGCCCCGTTCTCATGTCCCTTGGCAGGAATAAGAATGCCGGAATGGAAAAGACTCCGAAGAATGCCGCAATCATCAGCCATGTTAAATCAAAGTATCCCTTGTTTATCAGCTGAAGCGCAAGAACGAGGGACAGTATTGAGCCTGCATAGCCGACGGCGTAGCCCCATGCAGAGACCCTTCCATGATATTCTTTTTCAGCTATCTCGGGAAGGAATGAATTATAAAATGCAAATCCTCCTTCCATGCCGATATTGGCGATGATTACGAGCATGAAACCTTCAGCAATCATACCTTTATGAATCAGAGAGAATGAGGCAACCGCCGAGATGCACAGCACGGTATAAATAAAAAGGAGCCTTTTCCTTATTCCTCCGAAGTCTGCTATTCCGCCGAGGAAAGGAGATGTAAGGACTATAAATATCATGCTTAAAGAGACTGCTCTTCCCCACCAGAGGTCGCCAAGCCCTGATTCATTGCCTACGATATAGTTTGCGAAATAGACAGGGAATATAACGGCGCTTATTACTGCGGAGTAGCTTGAATTCGCAAAATCAAAAAGGCACCAGCTTATGACCTGCTTTCTGTTTTTTAACGGCATGGGATATTATATACTTAACGTGAATTCTATTCTCTAATCTCTTTAAGTCCTGCAACTGTTTTTTCCAGGCTTTCCATGTCTTCCACATTAAAGGTTACTGCCTCAGGCTCTATCCTTTTAATCAATCCAGAAAGGACTTTGCCGGGGCCTGCCTCAATAAACACCTTAATCCCGGATCGGAAAATTATCCTTATGGAGTCTTCCCATAAAACAGGATTGCTGAGTTGTTTTACAAGCGACGCCTTTATGCTGTCAACAGAGTCCAGAAATATTGCATCTGCATTGCTTACAATGGGAATAGAGGGGGCATTCATCTTTGTATTTTCAATGGATAAAAATTCAGAGAGCGCTCTGGAAGCATTTTCCATCAGGGCGCAGTGTGAAGGGGCGCTTACTGCAAGTGGTATTGCCCTTTTGGCACCTGCATCCTTCGCAAGCTTCATTGCCTCTTCAATTGCTTCTTTCTCGCCTGATATTACTATCTGTCCGGGGCAGTTATAATTGGCAGGCGCAGCATAACCTGAGCGCACAGAAGAGCATATCTCTTTGACTTTATCCTTATCCAGCCCAATGATAGCAGCCACGAGTCCTTTGCCTTCAGGAACTGCCTGCTGCATCAACTGCCCGCGTTTCTCTGTGAGTTTTACTGCATCTCTGAATGAAAAAACCGATGATGCAACAAGCGCTGAGTATTCGCCGAGGCTGTGGCCTGCAAGTGCAGATGGTTTTAATTCTTTTGCTTTCAGAACTGTGTATGCTGCCATGCTCGCTGCAAGAAGACATGGCTGGGTTCTATGAGTCTTGTTAAGCTCTTCAGCAGGGCCGTTAAAACTTAAATCAGCTGCATCATAGCCCAGAGCATCCGAGGCTTCTTTATAAAGTGTTTTTACTTCATCAAAATTTTCACATAGGTTTTTTCCCATGCCTACATGCTGCGAGCCCTGTCCTGGAAATACAAAGGCGAGTTTCATAGTAGACGGTAGACAGTAGACAGTAGACAGTAGAAAAGACCTGTCAATTCTGTTCCAACTTTAAACTTTAAACTTTTAACTTTTAACCTCATCCTTTAGCCTCTTTCAGTTTTTTTATCAGCAATGGAAGCGCTTCATAGAGGTCGCCGACTATTCCGTAAGTCGCAACATTGAATATCGGAGCCTCAGGATTTTTATTTATTGCAATGATTATATCCGATGACTGCATGCCCACAAGATGCTGGACTGCTCCTGATATTCCACATGCTATGTATATCTTAGGGCAGACTGTTTTGCCTGTCTGTCCTACCTGATGGCTGTACTGTATCCAGCCCTCGTCCACCGCTGCCCTTGAGGCGCCAACAGTGCCTCCGAGCACCTCTGCAAGCTCAAAAAGTAGATTAAATCCCTTTACATCACCAAGTCCTCTTCCGCCTGCAACGATTATATCCGCCTCCTGAAGATTTACCTTGCACCCAGAAGCCTCTTTTATCGTTTCTATAACCCTTGTTCTGCTGGTTAGATTTCCTGTGTTCACAGGGACAATCTCACCTCTTTTTTCAGGATTGTATTCACCCCTTTTCATTACCCGAGGTCTTACTGTTGCGATCTGTGGACGATGATTCGGGCATAATATTGTTGCCATGATATTTCCGCCGAATGCAGGACGCACCTGTAAGAGATTTCCTGTATCCTTATCAATCGCAAGAGATGTGCAGTCTGCGGTAAGCCCTGTCCTCAGCCTTGCCGCTACCCTTGGAATGAACGAACGCCCTATTGGTGTAGCTCCGGCAAGGACTATGGAGGGTTTATGTTCTTTGATAAGGTTAACGAGCAGCCTTGAGTATGGTTCATCATTAAATTTTTCAAATATAGCATTGCCTGAGTGATATACCTTATCAGCCTCCCATTTTATGAGTTCATTTGCATCTTTTTCAGTTGCTCCGAACAGGACAGCAGACAGTTCTGTCTTAAGTTCATCGGCAAGTTTTCTTCCTGCGCCAAGCAGTTCAAGCGAGACATGGGCGATGCTGCCTTCCCTCTGCTCTGCAAAAACCCAGACACCTTTGTAGTCTGACGGCTGATAGCTGATAGGCGCGCCTTCTTCTTTTATCTCAATAATCGCGCCTTCAGGGCATGCGCTCAGACATGCCATACAAGCCTGGCAGTATTCATTTATAAATGCCTTGCCGTCATCTCTTATCTTTATAGCATCAAAAGGACATACGCTTATGCATGTCTCGCAGCCTGTGCATTTGTCTCTATCAACGATTATAGGCATTTCAGTTGCTTTAACTCCTCTGCAAGTTGATTAACCTGTTCTTCAATATTCCCTGCAAGTATTTTCCTTTCACTTCTTGCCTCTGGAGCGAATATGTTCTTGACCTGAGTCGGAGAGCCTTTAAGCCCTGTATCTTTCTCATCAATCTCAAGCTCTTTATCCCCGAGTTTTTTTATCTCCGCTTTTTTTGCCGACATTTTGCCCTTTAAGGATGGAAGCCGCGGCTGGTTCAGTTCCTTTACCACTGTCAGAAGCACAGGCAATGATGACTCCACTATATCGTACCCTTCATCCATCATGCGCTGAACTTTTATTGAATCAGGTTTTATATCCTCAATCTTTCTTATATATGCGATATGAGGTATATCCAGAAACTCTGCCATCTCCGGGCCTACCTGGGCGGTGTCACCGTCGATTGCCTGTTTGCCGCAGATTATTATGTCTGCTCCGATTTTTGCTATTGCCTTGGAGATTGTAAAAGCAGTAGCCCATGTATCAGCGCCTGCAAACGCCCTGTCGCTCAAAAGCACTGCATCATCAGAGCCCATTGATATAGCCTCTCTCAGGGCGGACTCTGCCTGCGGAGGCCCCATTGTTATTACCGTAACCTTGCCTTTTGTCATTTCCTTTATCTGCAGGCCTGCCTCGATTGCGTGCATGTCATACGGGTTTATTATGGTAGGCACGCCGTCCCGGATGAGGGTGTTGGTCTCAGGGTTGATCCTTACCTCTGCAGAGTCAGGAACCTGTTTTATACAGACTACAATGTTCATCGTTATTTAATTTCTCCAAGATTATTTTAATAACAGACGATACGGATGTTAATTATACGATTTTGGGTCAGATGCTGTAAAGTGATATGTGAAAATTACCTTGACATTAATGATTCGCTGATATAATTTGAGAGCATGAAAAACAGCTAATTCTGTCATTCCCGCGCAGGCGGGAATCTTTCTTGACTGTCATTCCGACTTGTTCGGAATCGTCCTGAAGAAGGATTGCGGACAAGCCGCAATGACGAAATTACAGGCCAGATAGCAGAGACCTTTAAAACTGTCAATGCAAAAAGGGGGAGGTATGAAACAGATTATCCTTCGGATTAAAATTTTTATTCTCTTAATCATTTTTATCCTTCCATGCGTTTCAACAGCCTCTGAAAAGCCGGAGATTTTTGTGGAGCTGGAGATAGTTAGTGAAATATGCAAATAAATAAAAAGGTGTCTTAATGAAAGAGGTATTGAAATATTCCATAAAAATAGCGCTTCTGATGATTTTCATCATAAGTCTATATTCCTGCAGAGCTCTGGTTCCGGTTGATGTGGTAATGGTAGACGATGAATTGTTTTTTGTGCTGGAAGAAGAGCATGAGATTGCCTTCCTGAGAGTAAGCGCTTTTATTGACAAAAATAAGACAGGAATGGATAAGTGGGAGCGGAAGAATATGAAGGTGATGTGGTTGCTTGGTTATGATATGAAAACCGAGGTTAAGAAAAGAAAATATCTGAAGTTGCAACAGATAAGATACGGACAGAAGTTTGAAAAGTTTTCATCGACAGAAGTACCCGTTGAATTACAAAAAATGTGGAATATTTAGTAGAAATAGACATGGGGAACAAATTCGCGAGAGAAACATTTGTTATCACAGACGATGGTAAGGCGATTATGCCTAATCCGAGGTTTGAACGCCAGAAGAACCGCACTTACTCAGTTTCTGTTGATAAGAATGGCAACAAAACACTTGACCTTGAGCCTGTTTCAAAATAGGCAATGTACGGCAGTTTTTATAAACATAATCAGGGTTTTTGGTTTTCTATGATAAAAATAAAGGAAGTGAATTTATTGCCTTGCGGGCAAGCATGGAGGGAAAAAGGACAAATGGCTAAAGCAGTAACTGGAGGTGTAAAATGATACACAGATTGCATTTGGTAATTTTAATCTCTGCGGCTATTTTCTTAAGTTTGAATATAGCTTCTGCTGAACCGCTGAAAGCTTCAGGGCTTGATATGATTGAGCCTGATGAATATGAAATTTTTAATGCGGTTCTTGATAAATATGATGCTTTTATATCATTTGAGAAAATGACTATTTCCGAAAAGAGATTGGATAATGCCGCCATTAAGCATTTGACTCAGTCAGGCGTGCAGGTTGACAACTATCTGGCTGAAGACTTTAATGAGAAAAACAGCAGATCATATGAGCTTGAAAAAAGATTCTCTAAAAAGAGATATTTCATTGATGAATCGTATCCGGTTCTTCCGGGCAGCGGCAAGGAAGGCATAAAAATATCGAGGGCAGGTTTCAATAAAGAAAAAAATCAGGCATTGATTTTTATAAGGTATCAGATTATCGGTCCGCAAGAAGCATTTTACGAAGAAGGCAACTTTGTCTTTCTTGAGAGAAAGGAGGGCAAATGGATTGTAATAAAAACAGCAATGGCATCGCAAAGGTATTATTAATGAAATGCATCTTTCGGATATTGTGTGCATTTGTTGTCATTGCATCAGGTCTAAGCCCTG
>DOHC01000150.1 GCA_003535475.1 Nitrospiraceae bacterium | reverse complement strand
CGGTTAATGAGATTGAAGATGCATGCAATATTTCAGAAAGTGATTTCAGCGAGTTTATGGACATGCTTTCGGAATCTTTAACGCCTGCTATTGTTATAGGGAAAGAAACTATTCAGAGCAACGGCGGTAGCTATAAGCTAATGCTCTTGTCAGCAATAAAGCATCTTATCAATGCAAAGATTTATCTGCTTTCAGAGAGGGCTAATGAGCAGGGACTTCTTGACATGGGATGCGCACCTGATATGCTGCCTGGATATATGCCTGCCTCACATCCAGAGTCAAGAAAGAAAATCGAGGAGGCGTGGGAAACAGTAATCCCTGAAAAAAAAGGGCTTACAATCTTCGAGATGATAGATTCTGCGAGAAACGGCTTTCTGAAAGCAATGTATGTAATGGGTGAAAACCCTGCTTACAATCTTCCTGATTCTAAGGCAGTGGAATCAGCGCTTAAAAATATCGAGCTCCTTGTTGTGCAGGACATCTTTCTTACAGAAACGGGGAGGCTTGCCGATGTTGTTCTGCCTGCGCTTAGCTGGGCTGAGAAGGACGGGACATTCACAAACATGGAAAGAAGAATACAGCGTGTGAGAAAGGCGGTTAACAGGGATGGAATGGAGGACTGGAGGATTATCGCCGAAATCTCAAGGAATATGGGAGTGAAGTTTGGTTATCTGAATGCAGAAGAAATATTTAATGAGATGTGCATGGTTTCTCCGCTGTATAAGGGAATGACATATAAAGAGATAGAAAGCGGAAAGGCGTTATATCCGTTTAAAAGCATGAAGGAGAGCATGATTTCCGGAGAGATTAAGGCAGACAAGGGCATAAAAATCACCGCTGACGGCAAATTATACCTGCGCCTTGAAAGGCCATTATTCCATTCAGGGACACTGTCAACAAAGGCGTCAGGCCTGATAAAAATTTATGGCGAGGCAGCAGCAAGAATAAGTCCTGCAACGGCTCAAAGGCTTTCCCTGCGAGAGGGAGAGATGGTCAGGCTGTCTACAAAAACAGGCTCGCTTGAAATTGCAGTCAACATTGACAGAGAGCTGGACAATTTGTCTGTAATGCTCACCAATAATTTTGAGACGAAAGGCGCGTTCAGTTTAATGGGATATTCTATTGACCCGGGTACAGGCGCTCCGTGCATAGATAATAATGAAGTGACTATAGAAAGGGTGAAGGCATGAGCGGGACTTTTGAAGTTATAACTGCAACAGACGCCCTTAACTTACTGATGAGGATAGGAATAATACTTTTGAAGATTGCTGTTGTCCTTGGCATAACGCTTCTTCATGTGGCTTATGCAACTTACTGGGAGCGCAAAGTAATAGGCCACATGCAGGTACGGCTTGGCCCCATTGAAGTAGGTTGGCATGGGTTTTTACAGCCAATTGCTGACGGAGTGAAACTTTTTTTCAAGGAAGACATTATACCTGCGAATGCAGATAAGCCGTTGTTCTATCTTGCGCCTGTCATATTCATGGTCTCAGCTCTCACGTCATTGTCTGTGCTTCCGTTTTTCGACGGCTTTGTGATAGCTGATATAAATATAGGCCTGCTTTTTCTTTTTGCAATGTCTTCTCTCGGAGCTTATGGAATTATATTATCAGGGTGGGCGTCAAACTCCAAGTATTCATTCCTTGGCGGGCTGAGGTCAGCATCACAGGTAATCAGTTATGAGATTGCAATGGGCCTGAGCCTTGTAGGAGTTATGATGATGGCAGGCTCTCTGAACCTGTCTGATATTGTCAGGGCGCAGCATCAATATCCTGCAGGCATGTTTGCCATCCCTCAGTTCTTAGGTTTCTTTGTATTTATTGTGGCTGCATTTGCCGAGACAAACAGGCTCCCCTTTGATCTGCCGGAGGCTGAAAGCGAGCTTGTTGCAGGATATTTTACAGAATACAGCGGATTCAGGTTCGCACTATTTTTCCTCGGCGAATACACAGCGATGCTGATAATGTCTTCTATAGCAGCATTGTGCTTTTTAGGAGGATGGACAATCCCAAAGTTTATTACGGATGCAATGCCTCTCTTGCTGAATGTGCCAGGCATTGTGTGGTTTCTGATAAAGGTTTATGCCTTTATGTTCTTTTATTACTGGGTCAGGGCGACCTTACCGAGATACAGGTATGACCAGCTTATGGCGATAGGATGGAAAATATTAATACCATTGGCCCTGTTCAATATAGCGCTGACAGGATTGATAAAAATATGGGTATAGTAAAAATACAAACAGTGACTCCTACGTCATTCCCACGAAATTGGGAATCCAGAGAAAGAGGCTGGATTCCTGCTTCCGCAGGAATGACAGACAGTAAAGTGGGATAAATGGTAAATTTGAAGGCCATATGACCGGTAGAGAATTTATAAAGGCGATATTCTTTGT
Source organism: Nitrospiraceae bacterium (assembly GCA_003535475.1). GTDB lineage: Bacteria > Nitrospirota > Thermodesulfovibrionia > Thermodesulfovibrionales > UBA1546 > UBA1546. The sequence goes on along the minus strand of DOHC01000150.1, from coordinate 1,538 downwards.
AGAGATTCTGAAAGGCCTTGCATTGACGCTAAAGAGCATGTTCACGCCTGCTGTAACGCGGCGTTATCCAAAGGTTAAAAGGCCTGTTAAGCCCGGCTTCAGGGGGCTTCATGCGCTTGCAAAGGATGAAGATGGGAGGATGAAGTGCGTTGGCTGCGGTCTCTGCGGAGCTTACTGCCCTTCAAAGTGCATATATATTTACACCTCAGACGGCGAAGACCATACAAAGGTTGTGGACAGGTATGAGATAGATGTTCTCAGGTGTATTTACTGCGGGTTTTGCGTTGAGGCATGTCCTTTCGGCGCAATCACATTGAGCGAGCATTACGAATATTCGGATTATTCAAGAGAGCCGTTTTATATGACTAAAGAAAAACTCCTTTCAAACTGGGATAAGTATTTTGCAGGAGAAAAAGGGGAAAACTACTTCAAAAAATTCTGGCGGCCTCTGAGCGAGGATTTCAGGACACCGGAGGGGCAGGCTATGTTCAAGGGGATAAAGAATGAAAAGTGAAAAATGTCACCCTGAATTTATTTCAGGGTCTCATGAGATGCTGAATCAAGTTCAGCATGACAGAAGGTAAGGAGCAAGTATGCTGTCTGAATTATTTTTTGGCTATTTTGCGGCTGTTATAATTCTTCTTTCTGTGCTTGTAATAACCAGAAGGAACCCTGTGCACAGTGTTATGTGGATGCTTCTGTTTTTCTTCCATATCGCGGGGCTTTATCTCTTCCTGAACGCGGAGTTTATCGCGGCAATACAGATTATAGTTTATGCAGGAGCAATACTCGTGCTGTTCCTTTTTGTTTTGCTTCTTCTGAATCTTAGGGAGGAACTTAAAGTGAAAAGATTTATAGGCACATGGCCCGCCGGGCTTTTTGTAACTGCGGCTTTGCTTGTGATTGTTTTGAGTGTGGTAAAGTCTTTTGTGCCGGGGCCTGCCGGAAAATATTCAATTGAATTTATAAAGCAGGAAACCCATACAAAGGCGCTGGGAAAGCTGTTATATACCGATTATCTGTTCCCTTTTGAAATAGCTTCCATTGTGCTGCTTGTTGCGATTATAGGCGCAATAGTACTCGCAAAGAGAAAGACGAGGAGTAAATAATGGTTCCTTTGAACTGGTATCTGATGCTGAGCGCAGTGGTTTTTATGATAGGAGTATTCGGATTCCTAACAAGAAGAAATATCATAATAATGTTCATGTCAGTAGAACTTATGCTGAACGCGGTGAATATCAGCCTTGTGGCGTTCAGCCATTATCTGCAGGATATGAGAGGCCAGATTCTTGTGATCTTTATAATTACTGTCGCGGCGGCAGAGGCCGCGATAGGGCTTGCGATAATTATTGCGCTGTTCAGGAACAAGGGCACAGTTCACGTTGATGAGATGAATGAGATGAAGGGATGAAAACTAAATTTAAAATGCCAAATTTAAAAATCAAAATTATGGAATTCCTCAATTTTGAACTTTTAATTTTAAACTTTGAATTCTCACGGAGTGAGTTGTTTGTTCTGTCATTCCCGCAGTTCTTAAG
>DOHC01000270.1 GCA_003535475.1 Nitrospiraceae bacterium | reverse complement strand
GCATCATCGCAGCGTTAGGCACATCCACTCCGACCTCTATTACTGTCGTACTTACAAGTACATCAATCCCACCCTCCTTGAACAACGCCATGATATTTTCCCTCTCCTGAGGTTTCAGCCTGCCGTGGATAAGCTCAACCTTCAGGTTCGGGAATATTTTCTCAAGAGCTTCCCTGCCTATTATCGCGGATTTGAGATTCGTTTTCTCAGTCTCATCAATAACAGGATATACAACATATACCTGCCTGCCTTTTTTTGTTTCTTCAGCAATCGCCCTGTAAATGTATTCCTTCTGTCCGGCATTAAACAAGCGTGTTATAACAGGCCTTCTGCCTGGAGGAAGTTCATCTATAACAGAATAATCAAGGTCTCCGTAGAGCGTCATTGACAGGGTTCTTGGAATAGGCGTGGCTGTCATAACAAGGACATCAGGATTCACGGCTTTTTTTCTGAGAAGCGCCCTCTGCATAACACCGAATCTGTGCTGTTCGTCTATTATCGCAAGCCCGAGGTTTTTAAATTCCACGCCTTCCTGTATCAGAGCGTGCGTTCCTATGATTATATTAATTTTTCCTGACGCAATATCACATCGCAGCGCCTCGCGCTCGCCTCGCAATATATTCTTGCTTCCTGTCATAAGGCATACCTTCAGCCCCATATCTTCTATCATCTTATGTATGTTTATGTAATGCTGTCCTGCAAGCATCTCAGTAGGCGCCATTAAAGCTGATTGATAACCGCACTCAGCGGCAGTGAGCATTGCTATAACCGCAATAACGGTTTTGCCGCAGCCCACATCTCCCTGAAGAAGCCTGTTCATAGGGTGAGGCATTCTCATGTCATGAAGTATCTCATCAAATACCCTCTGCTGCGCAGATGTGAGCTTGAATTTAAGGGTATCTATGAATTTCCTGACAAGAACTCCGTTGCAATTAAACGCAATCCCATTCTCAACCTCTTTGCCCTTTTTAATTATTGAAAGTCCGAGTTCAAACTTAAACAGCTCGTCAAAATAAAGCCTTTTCTGATAGATGCTTGCGCCGCTGTTAAGGCTGTCTATATCTGTGCCGCTTTCAGGAAAGTGAGAATTCAATATACTCTCAGTGAGTCCCGGGAAATTATTTCTCCTGAGTATTTCATCCGGTATATGGTCGGAGACATCCTTGATGCAGGTATTGATAAGATTGAACATTATAGCCCTTAACTGTCTTACGCTCAAGCCGGCGGTAGTCCTGTAAATCGGGACTATCCTTGCAGTGTGTATAAATGCATCGGCATCATCAGTGACAAACTCATACTCTGGGTTGTCAAATTCAAAGCCGATCCCCCAGTAAGGATTCCTCTTAACAATACCGCTTAAAATTACTTCCTGCCCTACTTCAAAGTTTTTTTTCAGAAAAGGCTGATTAAACCATTTTCCTTTGACAATGCCGCTTCCGTCAGATACCGTTAACTCAAACAGTTTCATATTTCGTTTCGGAAGCTTTATAACCTCGGCAGCGACAACCTTGCCGATGACAGTTTCAAGCCGGCCATATCCGAGTGCGCTTATCTTTTTGATATTTTTTCTGTCTTCGTATCTGTATGGAAGGTAGTAAAGGGCTTCTTCTGCTGTCTTGATTCCGAGGGTGTTAAGGAGCTTTGCGCGCCGGGGACCGACGCCTTTGATATACTGTACAGGAAATTCTGAGAGGTTCTTACCCATCAACAGATGGTTTGTTTTTCTTCTCCGCCTCTGCGGATCTCCGATGCGCTTCTTTGTCTATTGCCTCTTCTAATACCTTGTCCGCTTCTTCCGTCTTAATCTTGGAGTACTCTGTGTCGCTCATTATGTCTATGTCCCATCCTGTAAGTTTCATGGCAAGCCTTACATTCTGCCCTTTCTTGCCTATTGCAAGCGAAAGCTGCTGGTCATTGACAACCACCATTGCAGTCTTGCTTTCTTCATTTATACCAATCCTTTCAACGCTTGCAGGGCTCAGCGCACGAGCAATAAGCATCCTGGGATCATCAGTCCATGGGACTATATCTATCCTCTCCCCTCTAAGCTCTCGCACAATAGACTGAACCCTTGTTCCTTTCATCCCAACACATGCGCCAACCGGATCTATGGACGCATTTGTAGAATAAACAGCAATCTTTGTTCTGTCGCCAGGCTCACGGACTATATCCTTTATCACCACAAGACCTTCGCTTATTTCGGGAACTTCCATCTTGAACAATTCCCCAACAAAACTCGGATTCGTCCTTGAAACAAGTATAACAGGTTCCTTTGTGCTTATTTTCACTTCTTCTATACGCGCCCTGACAGTATCTCCTCTCCTTAGATTTTCTCCAGGCAGCGCCTCGCTCTGGGAGAGAATAGCTTCCGTTTTGCCAATATTAATGTAGTAATTATTTTTTTCCTTCCTCATCACAGTCCCGCTTACAACCTGCCCGACTTTATCCTTGAACTCGGCATAGATGACATCCCTTTCAGCTTCCCGCACTTTTTGAAAAATAACCTGTTTCGCTGTCTGGGCAGCTATCCTGCCGAAATCGTGAACATCGAGCGGCAGGTCAACGCTCTCCGCTTCTGCTTTGTCAGGAAAAAGTTTTTTCACGTCAGACTTGGAAATCTCCATGTCTTTATCGGAAACCTTATCCACAATATTCTTTGTCTCATAAGCCGTGATATTGCAGGTTTTAGGGTCTATCGTAAGATGGACATTCGTTCTTCCGCCATACCGCTTCCTTGCAGCAGAAAGCAGCGCAGCTTCAAGTGCGGCAAGAAGAATTCCCTTCTCTATGCCCTTTTCCCTGCTCATCTGGTCTATTCCCTGACAGAGTTCTTTTGTCATTTTATCTCTATCTCCAGTCTTGCCCTTGATATGTTGTCAAAAGGGATATTACGCTCTTTCCCATTTATATCTAATTGTATAATATCCGCAGTTATACCGGTTATCCTGCCGAGAAAAAAATTCTGGTTATCTATTTTGTCTTTAGTAATTATCCTCACAAGTTCCCCTTTATTCCTTTCAAAATCCTTCAATGCAGTTAACGGCCTGTCAAGCCCCGGCGATGAAACCTCAAGATTGTAAGGTCCCTGCAGAGAGTCTTCCGCTTCAAGCAGTAAACCAAGGCTTCTGCTGAATCTCTCGCAGTCATCAAGAGTCACCCCTCCGCTTTTGTCTATCGTAACTCTCAGCAATGCCCCCTTCCCTCTGCCTAATAACCTTACTTCAAGCACCTCAACGTTCTG
>DOHC01000216.1 GCA_003535475.1 Nitrospiraceae bacterium | reverse complement strand
ATATGCACAGATAAGACAGGCACGCTCACTCAGAATAAGATGGCTGCAACAAAGGTATGGACTATAGACGGGGAAGAAAAGACGCGGGAGAGTTTGCTGAAAATAGCTTATCTCTGCAACAACGCACGTTTTATTGAAGGACAATACAGGGGCGATCCGACAGAAGTTGCACTGCTTAAGGCTGCAAGAGAAACAACAGGAGATTTAAGAGGCGAACGCATAGCAGAGATACCTTTTGACTCCGATAGAAAGATGATGACCACTCTAAATATAGTTGAAGGCAGGATGTTTGCCTTCACAAAGGGCGCGATGGAAGGCCTTCTTCCCTTATGCGCTGACAGTCTGATAAACGGCGATAAGTCCCCGATGGATGAAAAGATAAGGAGAAGAATCAACGATGAATATCATTCCATGATGGATAGGGGGCTGAGGGTGCTTGCCTTTGCATACAAAGAGATGGATGACAGTTATAAGTTAAAAGTTAAAAGTGAAAAGTTAGAGAACCTCGAACTCGAAAGTGAGATGGTCTTTGCCGGATTAGTAGGGCTTGAAGACCCGCCAAGACCGGAGGTGCCGGAGGCAATCAGGAAATGTCACGAAGCAGGGATAAAGGTAATAATGATAACAGGAGACGCAAGCAGGACTGCGGTTGCAATTGCAAAAGAGATAGAACTTGTTAAAGGGAATCCTGTTGTTATTGAAGGCAATGAGTTCATCCGGATGAGTGATAAGGAATTGAGAGAGAAACTTTCAGAAAAAGAGGTTATATTTGCACGGATGACACCCAAGCACAAGATGAGAGTTGTATCAATATTAAAGGAAGAAGGCGAGGTTGTCGCTGTGACAGGCGACGGCGTTAATGATGCACCAGCGCTTAAAAAGGCTGATATTGGAATAGCGATGGGAATCTCCGGCACTGACGTTGCAAAAGAGGCATCTGATATGGTTCTGCTTGATGACAATTTTGCGACTATTGTCAATGCAGTTGAAGAAGGAAGGACAGTATATGAGAATATCAAGAAGTTCATAACGTATATCTTTGCATCCAATATTCCGGAGGCTGTGCCGTATCTTGCATTTATTCTCCTGAAGATTCCGCTTCCGCTTACAATAATACAGATACTTGCTGTTGACCTCGGCACAGACATGCTTCCGGCGCTTGCGCTCGGCGCAGAAAAACCAATGCCGGGGATAATGAAACAGCCGCCGAGAAAATTACAGGAAAGACTGCTGAATTTTTCTTTAATGAGCAGGGCATATTTATTCCTCGGCCCGATTGAGGCTGCTGCATGCATGTTCGGATTTTTCTATGTGATGCTTAATGGAGGATGGAGATGGGGCGAGATGCTTTCGGCAAATAACATCCTTTACATGCAGGCTACAACAGCATGTCTTACAGCGATAATAATCACGCAGATCGGGAATGTTTTTGCATGCCGCTCTTCGAGGGAATCCGTATTCGGCATTGGCTTTTTCTCAAACAAATTGATATTTGCGGGCATAGCGTTTGAGATTGCGTTGCAAATATTCATTGTTTATCACCCGTGGGGAAATGCGATATTTGCAACCTCTCCCATTTCAGCGCAGATATGGCTTGTCCTGATACCGTTTGCAGTTATTCTCTTTGCAGCTGAAGAGACAAGGAAATTTATTGTTAGAAAAAGAGCAGCGCCTTTATTAAAAAAAACTTGACAGTTTTATTTTTTCGGCGTTATAGTTAAATCAAACAGAGCAGCCGAAGTCCTCTCAAAGAGAAGACGCGGGGGACCCAATTTTTGGGGCGTATTTCCCGATTATATCGGGAATAGGGAACTTCCAGTCCCGAGCCCGTCAGCTAACCTCGCAGGCGTTTGGAAGGGCAAAGGCCGAAATGAAGACCGCCGCCCGGCGGTTTTTTTTATTTCTCCTCTCTGCCCCCAAAAGGAGGAATATATGTCTATCAAGAGTTTTCTTATTGGAACTCCTATTGAAACAGTCAGGGAAAAGTATGAGCGTCTCTCCAAAAAAATGGGACTTGCCATATTCTCATCCGACCCGCTTTCATCCGTCGCATACGGAACTGAAGAGATACTGTTCGCCCTCGTTGTGGGCGGCGCAGCATTTCTTAATTATCTTGTCCCTATAGCCATTGCCATAGTTATTCTCGTTGCAATTGTAGCCACTTCCTATTACCAGACCATTCACGCATATTCCTCCGGCGGAGGAGCGTATATAGTCGCAAAGGATAACCTCGGCACCTATCCAGGCCTTCTTGCGGGAGCTGCCTTACTTATTGATTATGTCCTCACTGTCACGGTCAGCGTTGCAGCCGGTATTGCTGCCATCACCTCGGCATTCCCGGCGCTTAAAGCGCATACTGTGCTTTTGTGCCTTCTGTCTATTTTGTTCATTTCAATAATAAACTTAAGAGGGGTAAGAGAATCAGGAAAGGTGTTTACTCTTCCCGTATATCTCTTTATCGGGAGCCTGCTTTTCCTTATCTGGGCAAGTTTTATGAAATCCTTTTCCCTTCCCAGCATACAGCATCATGAACTGACAGGGACAGCAGCAAACATATTGCCTCTGTTCATTATATTGAAGGCATTTGCCTCGGGGTGCGCAACACTTACCGGCATAGAGGCTGTCTCGAACGGAGTGCGCGCATTTAAGGCGCCCGAGGCAAAGAATGCCGGCATAACACTTATATGGATGGCATTTATTCTTGGCATTCTCACAATCGGCATAGCCTATTCCTCGCACTATTACGGCATACTGCCGAATGCGAACGAAACCGTTCTCTCCCAGCTTGCAAGGACTATATTTTCCAAGGGTGCTGTTTATTACACAATCCAATTTGCCACTGCTTTAATACTCATTCTTGCCGCAAACACTTCATACTCGGATTTTCCGAGGCTTTCTTCAATCATGGCAAATGACCGTTATCTGCCGAGGCAGTTAAGCAACCGCGGAGACAAACTTGTATTCTCCAATGGCATTTTGATACTCGGATTTCTTTCTGCTCTTCTTTTGGTTTTTTTCGGAGGCGATACCCATTCTCTTATCCCTCTTTATGCTGTTGGAGTTTTTACAGCCTTTACTTTGTCGCAGGCCGGTATGGTCAGGCATTGGATAAAAGACAAGGGCAAGGGGTGGTTCAAAAGCGCCCTTATAAACGGCATAGGAGGAATTGTTACAGGCATAGTCCTCGTTATAATCGCTGTTGAAAAGTTTTCGCACGGCGCATGGATGGTGCTTATTGCCATTCCTGTAGTGGTTTTATTGACACGGAAGGTGCATCAGCATTATCTTTCCGTTGGAGAGCAGCTTTCTCTCGAGAAGTGCATAACAGGAGAGCGGGAGCATAAGCATCATTCGGTCATTATTCCTATTTCTGGGATGCAGCAGGCAGTTATAAATGCCGTCAAGTATGCAAAGGCGCTTTCGGATGACGTTGTTGCGGTTTATGTATGCCTTGATGAGATGGAAACAGCGCGGATAAAACAAAGATGGGACAGGCACTGCATGGGAGTTAAACTTATCATACTTGAATCTCCGTATCGCTCCATAACACAGCCGCTCATAGAATATATAGACGAGGTGCAGAATGCATATAAAGATGGCGTCATAACGGTTGTTCTCCCTGAGTTTGTTCCGTCAAAATGGTGGCATCATCTCCTGCATAACCAGACGGCTCTATTCATAAAAGGAAATCTGCTGTTTAAGAAGGGAGTAGTATGCACAAGCGTTCCGTTCCATTTAAAAACATGAGTTTCTCTCTTTGTCTTGACTAACCTTAAAACTAATCATTATAATTGCACTCTAAATGTTGATTTACTTTAAGATGTTATGCAACTTGTTTTTTATTATTCCTGCCCCGTATCAAGTACGGGATAAACTCCAGCAGGAATCCAGAAGTATTGTTTAACTGGATTCCCACTTTCGTGGGAATGACCTAAAGGGATAGAGAGCCTGCAATGGAAGAAATTAACGAGTTAATAGAACAGAGGATTAAAAAACTCGATGAACTCAAGGCTTTGGGCGTAGAGCCTTTTGGCGGCAGTTTTGACATAAAGGATTATGCTTCGGACTTAATTAGTAAGCACAGCTCTACAACCAAAGAGGAATTAGAGGTATCTCCTGTTCAGTGCGTAATAGCCGGAAGAATAATCATGATGCGTGATTTCGGGAAGGCTGCATTTGCGCATGTGCAGGATTCAACTGCAAGGATTCAGGTCTATTTCAGAAAGGACATCCTGAATGAAAAATACAGTGTGGTTAAAAAACTGGATATTGGCGACATTATCGGCATAAGCGGAAAGCTTTTCAGGACAAAGACGAATGAACTCACAATAGAGGTTGATGACTTCACATTTCTCACAAAATCATTAAGGCCCTTGCCTGAGAAGTGGCATGGGCTTAAAGATATTGAAACGCGGTACAGGCAGAGGTATGTTGATCTGATTGTCAATCCGGAAGTTAAAGAAACATTCAAGAAAAGAAGCTCAATTATAAAGGCTGTGAGGGATTTCCTTGAGACAAAGGGTTTTATTGAGGTCGAGACACCCATGATGCACCAGATACCGGGCGGCGCTGCTGCAAGGCCATTCAAGACACATCACAATGCGCTTGATATGGAACTGTATCTCAGGATTGCTCCGGAGCTTTATCTCAAGAGACTGCTTGTCGGAGGGTATGAAAAAGTTTACGAACTCAACAAAAATTTCAGGAATGAAGGTATCTCAACGAAACATAACCCTGAGTTTTCAATGCTTGAGTTTTATATCGCATACAAAGACTATAATTATCTTATGTCTCTGACAGAAGAGATTATCTCTTATGTGACAGAGAAGACACTCGGGACTCTGAAAGTCCCATTTGAAGAGGGAGAGATAGACTTTACCCCTCCATGGCCAAAGATACCTTTTCTTGATTCGCTGACTCAAAAAGGCGTGCCCGCAGATATTCTAAATGATATTGATAAGGCAGCAGCATGGGCAAAGGCAAATAAAATTGAGATAGACAA
>DOHC01000090.1:5931-7806 GCA_003535475.1 Nitrospiraceae bacterium | reverse complement strand
GCCTTCCTCATGCAGGGGGTTTCAGGATATCAGGGTGAGGTTATTACATTCGGGATAGAGAATAAGGCTGATGTTTTTGCAAAAGATATCAGAATGAAGGATAGAGGCTCTGATTTTCTGCTCTGTTTCGGAGAAGGGAACTGCGCAGAAATAAACTTGAATCTCCCCGGAGCTTTTAATATCTATAATGTGCTTGCCGCTTCGGTTGTAGGACAGGTCTTCAATATTGATCCTCGTGATATAAAAACCGGGCTCGAATCTTTTAAAGGTGTCCCTATGAGGCTTGAGATTAAGGAATTGTTCGGGGCAACAGTTATAAGCGATGTATATAATGCAAATCCTGCATCAATGGAAGAGGCAATAAAAGAACTTGTAAGGCTGAAGAAAGGAAGGGCTATCGCTGTTTTAGGAGATATGCTTGAGCTGGGGCCCTACGCTGAGGAGGCGCACAGAAAAATCGGAGAGTGGATGTCAGCGCTTCCGATAGACGTATTTATAGCAGTCGGGCCTTTGATGGCAGTAGCGCATTCAGAGTTTGTCAAAACAGGAAGGCAGTCATTCAGCGTCTCTACTTCGGAAGAAGCAGGAAGGATACTGACAGGACTGTGCAGGGAAGGCGACACAATCGTTGTAAAGGGTTCAAGGGGAATGGGGATGGAAAAAGTTTTAGAAATAAATAAAGAGGCAGAGAATGCTTTATAGTCTTCTTTACAGTCTATACACATGGTTTTCACCGCTGAATGTTTTCAGATATATAACATTCAGGACCGCGCTTGCAGTGCTTACCGCAATGTTTATTACGTTTATCCTCGGGCCGAAGGTTATAAAAAGACTCAGCAGGTTCAGCGTAACGCAACAGGTGAGAGATGACGGTCCCCAGACGCATCTGGGCAAGACGGGAACACCCACGATGGGCGGAGTCCTCATAATAATTTCCATACTTGTCACCGTTCTCCTGTGGGGTGACCTTACCAATAAATATATACTGACGATGATTTTTTCTCTCGTAGGTTTCGGAACGATAGGCTTTATTGATGATTATCTGAAGGTTGTAAAGAGAAATCCCAAGGGGCTGCGCGGCTATTATAAATTCGGGGCTCAGGTGCTTCTTGCATTAGTGATAGGCATGTTCCTTTACATGAATCCTAAAGACCCTTACAACGATGTCCTGAGCATACCGTTTTTTAAAAAATGGCTTTTTGACCTCGGATGGTTTTATGTGCCGTTTTCGATTATTGTTATCGTAGGGTCATCCAATGCAGTCAATCTCACGGACGGCATAGACGGTCTTGCTGTAGGCCTTGTCGGGATCTCGGTGCTTGCCACAGGGATACTTGTTTATATATCCGGCAATTTCAAGTTTTCACAATACCTGCAGGTTCTTTATATCCCCGGCACAGGAGAGTTGACTGTTTTTTGCGGCGCTATTCTTGGAGCATCTCTCGGTTTTCTCTGGTATAACTCATATCCGGCGGATGTGTTTATGGGAGATGTCGGCTCTCTCTCTCTCGGCGGCGTGCTCGGAACGCTTGCTGTAATAACAAAACAGGAGATAGTGCTTGCGGTTGTGGGAGGGATTTTTGTTATAGAGACGCTCTCAGTTGTGTTTCAGGTCGCATCGTTCAAGTTAACAGGAAAGAGGATGTTCAGGATGGCTCCAATACACCATCACTTTGAACTCAAGGGATGGCCTGAACCGAAAGTTATAGTCAGATTCTGGATAGTCGGAATAATGCTGGCTCTGCTGAGCCTTGCAACGTTAAAGCTGAGGTGATGATGAAAACAAAGTTAAGAGTTAAGAGTTTAGAGTTAAAAGTTAAGAAAAGAATTTTTTTCATTTTGTTTTTTTCACTTTTCACTTTTCACTTTCAACTT
>DOHC01000090.1:388-5886 GCA_003535475.1 Nitrospiraceae bacterium | reverse complement strand
ATCCAAACCTGAACCTGCCTCCTGCAAGTACAACTAAACTTGTGACAGCCATGGTTGTCCTCGACAGAGCTAAGATGAGCGATACAGTGACAATCAGCGAGGCAGCGGCAAATGTCCCCTCGCTTAAGAAAACTAAACTGAGGACAGGAGAGACTCTGACTGTAGAAACTCTGCTTTACGCAGCGCTTATAAGGTCAGCAAATGACGCTGCATTTGCCCTTGCAGAGTTTGTTGCCGGCTCGGAGAAGAAATTCGTGCAGCTTATGAACAGAAAAGCCATTGCAATCGGCGCATCCCATACAAAGTTTATAAATACTACAGGACTTCCCGGCAAAGGTCAGCATACAACAGCATATGACCTCTCAAAGATAATGAGGTATGCGCTTAAATATCCTGTGATAAGAGAGATTATAGGCAAGAAAGAGGCAGAGATAGCTACGGAACAGGGCAGGACAATAGCCCTTGAAAATACGAACAAACTTCTATGGTCCGATAACGGCGCAGTCGGCGGCAAGACAGGATATACGAAAGCGGCAAGGCATTGTTTTGTGTACGCAGGCGAAAAAGAAGGGGAGATGGTGATAGTTGCTATTCTTGGAGCGCAGAGCAGAGAGGTTTTATGGAATGAGGCAGAGAAGCTCGAAACAAGAGGTTTTGCTGTTATTGCAAGCAATGAGCAGCCGGTTGTTTATTTTACAAAAGCGGATTATAAAAAAAGTTCAAAGTTAAAGATATATTCAAAAAATAGTAAAACAAAACCAAATAAAGTCTCAATAAAGAAAAAATCAATAAAGAAAAAATCAATGGTTCGGCAGGCTCACCATGACAGTGTCACCCTGAGCTTGCCGAAGGGTTACAGGAAAGATGAAAATGGCATTAAAAAATTGTAAAGAGAATGGAAGATGGACATAAAGGATAAGAAGATACTTGTTTTCGGTCTTGCAGAAAGCGGTGTCGGAGCTTCGAATCTGCTTGCCGGTCTTGGAGCAGAGGTAACGGTTACTGACAGCAAGCCAAAGGAAGCGTTAATGAAATATGTTGAAAGGCTTTTACCTTCTGTAAGGCTCAGTCTTGGCGGGCATCCTGACGGAATACTGCAAGGCGTGGATATGATAGTGATAAGCCCCGGCGTGCCGTTGAATATCGCTCCGTTGAGGAGAGCGAAGGAGATAGGGATAAGGATTATCGGCGAACTTGAACTTGCGTATCAGATAATAAATTCAAAATTCAAGATTCAAAATTCAAAGTTCCCAAAATTTCTGGCGATAACAGGAACAAACGGTAAATCAACCACTACAACACTATTAAACGAGATGTTAAATAAAGGAGGCTTCAGGACAATTCTGGGAGGGAATATAGGGAATGCCCTGACAGAGGAGATAGGGAAACTGATACAGGATAATATAAATCATGCATCTATTGATTTTATTGTTGCTGAGGTGTCGAGTTTCCAGCTTGAAGCAATTGATGAGTTCAGACCAAAAGGAGCGGCTGTTCTCAATATTACGCCTGACCATATGGACAGATATCATTCAATGGAGAAATACAAAGACGCAAAGGCACGGATATTCGCAAATCAGGGGGAGGGAGATTTTCTAGTTCTTAATGCGGACGATCCTGAAACAGTGAAAGTTGAAAGTGAAAAATTAAAAGTGAAGAGTGAGAGTCCAAAGATTTTTTATTTCAGCCGCAAAAAAGCGGTAGAAGGGGTCTATTTCAAAGATGGAGTTATTTATTCTAACTTCAACTCTTCACTCTTAACTCTTAACTCTCAACTTCTGCGTGCTGATGAAATAAACATTAAAGGTGTTCACAACCTGGAGAATGCCATGGCTGCTTCGGCCATGGCTCTCCTTGCAGGATGCCAGGCAGATGCAGTTGTAAGCGCCTTGAAAGATTTTGAAGGGCTTGAACACCGACTTGAACTTGTCAGGAAATTTGAAGGCGTGGATTACATCAATGACTCAAAAGGCACGAATGTGGATGCGGTGGTAAAGTCGCTTGAGAGTTTTTCAATGCCTGTAATCCTGATTGCAGGCGGAAGAGACAAAGACGGAGATTTTTCTCTTCTGAGTTCTCCAGTAAAGAGCAGAGTAAAAAAACTTGTTCTCATCGGAGAGGCAAGGGAAAAAATAAAAGAATTTCTCGGCGGACTGACCGAGACCATATTTGCGGATAATCTGGAAGAAGCTGTGATGATATCCAGAAAATCAGCATCAAAAGGCGATGTTGTGCTCCTCTCTCCTGCATGTGCAAGTTTTGATATGTTCAGGGATTACAAAGACAGGGGAGAGCAGTTTAAAAAGATTGTGAGGGGTTTATCCTGAAATGAATAAAACGTATGACAGATGGCTTTTGTTAATCACGTTTTCCCTGTTGGGGCTGGGGGCGCTCATGATATACAGTTCAACGGCAGTTGTATCCCCGGCCATGTCGAAAAAAGATATGACGCAGTTTTTTTATTTTAAGAGGCATTTGTTTACGATGCTTCTCGGATTTGCGGCAATGTTTGCTGCTTACAAATTGAGTCCTGAGACCCTGAAGAAGACAGCATTTCCTCTGCTTATATTTTCCTTTCTGCTTCTTGTTCTTGTCTTTGTGCCGGGAATGGGGATATCGGCAGGCGGAGCAAAAAGATGGTTAAAACTCTGGCCATCAACCTTTCAGCCCTCAGAACTGGTCAAGCTTTCAATGGTTATATTCCTTGCTAAATATATGTCAGCGTATAATTACAGGACAGACAGCTTTGCCTCTTTTATAAAGCCTATTGCAATTATGGCGGTGTTCCAGGTCATATTTCTCAAACAGCCTGACTTTGGCGCTGCTATAAGCCTCGGCATAATTACACTTGCCATGCTGTTTTTTTCAGGCATGAAACTGAGGTATCTGTTATCCATGGCAGTATTTGCGCTCCCTGTAGTAGTAAAGCTTATAAGAGAGCCGTACAGATGGAAGCGTGTTACGTCTTTCCTTAATCCGTGGGATGACCCTCAGGGAAGCGGCTTCCAGCTTATACAATCGTTTATTGCCCTCGGCAGCGGAGGGATTAAAGGGGTCGGCCTTGGCGAAAGCAAACAGAAGCTGCTGTTCCTGCCTGAAACCCATACTGATTTTATTTTCTCGCTTGTCGGCGAGGAACTCGGGCTGATAGGCGCAGCGGTGATTATCTTCCTTTTCGTGATGTTGTTTGTGAGGGGCATAGCTGCTACCAATAAAGCAAAGGACAGCTTTGTATATTACCTGTCCTTTGGCCTTTCAATAATGATTGCGCTTCAGGCGCTGATAAATTTTTCTGTTGTAACAGGAATGATCCCGACAAAGGGGCTTCCTTTGCCGTTTATAAGTTACGGGGGCTCATCTCTGCTTGTGAATATGTCGGCAGTAGGCATTCTTCTTAATCTTTCAAAAGGGGAAGACGGGAGAAGGGTCGTTGACAGGACAAAAGAACTGGTAACGAGGAAAAAGGCGCTGAGGGCGGTATATGGAAATAAAATTTAAAATGCAAAATGCGAAATTAAAAATTATGGGATTCCTTTATTTTTAATTTTTAATTTTGAATTTTGCATTTCTGTATGAATAAGATATTAAGTTGGAATGAACTGAAGAAGGCCGTTGTTGGGGCAAAGGCTGCCGGTAAGAAGGTCGTCTTTACCAACGGCTGTTTTGACATGCTTCACATAGGGCATATAAGGTATCTCAGGGATGCAAAGGCGCTTGGAGATGTGCTTGTCATCGGTTTGAACTCGGATAAATCTGTTTCTAAGATAAAACCCGGAAGGCCTGTCAATCCTCAGGACCATAGGGCGGAGATTTTGTCTTCGCTTGAGATGGTGGATTATGTAACCCTGTTTGATGAAGAAACGCCCTATGAGCTGATTAAACTGCTCAAGCCTGATATCATTGTCAAGGGTGGCGACTGGAGAAAAGAAGATATTGTAGGTTCTGATATTGCAAAGGAGACCCGCAGCCTTCCTTATGTCAAGGGCATATCTACTACAAAGTTAATTGAGAAAATAAAAAAGCTGTAACTTCAGAGATGGATTCCACGCCTTTTTTAGATAGAATAAAAAATATTGCATCTTCCTCCCGCATTTATAACCTCGGCGGTTCTTCCATGGCGCTTTTTCTTGCAATGCAGGAAAGGCCATTTATTATGGTTGAAGCAACAGAAGAAACAGCGGAGGTTTTGTACAGGGATATATTGTTTTTCAGGTCTGTTCTTCACCTGCATGAGACTAACAGCATTTTCTTTCTCCCTGAGCCTGACGGGCCTGATGTATGCGGAAAAAGGGCTGACGTGGTTTACAGATTCAGAGACGGCGATTCGGTTGTAACATCAAATGATGCTGCGAAAGCCGGCATATGGCAGGTGAGTGAGTTAAAAAACAGCACTCTGATACTGAAGCCGCATTTTGAAATCAGCAGAGACGTGCTGGAGCAGAAGTTAGTTTATCTTGGATACAAACAGGTCCCGATAGTTGTTGAACACGGAGAGTTCAGCCGCCGGGGATGGCTTTTTGACATATTCCCTTCAACAGGAGAGAATCCATTGAGAGTTGAATTTTTCGGAGATGTAATTGAGACAATAAAGATGTTTGATGTAAGCACACAAAAATCAATAAGAAAAATTGAGGAATTTACTGTCCTGCCGACAGCGGAACCTTCAGATGGCGGTAACATCTTTTCGGTATTTGAAGATGTGAATTGTTTTTACTCTGATTCCATTCACCATCCATGTGATTTTCCTGAAGGCACTGTTGTCCTTTCAAAATTTTCTTTTAATCTCCCTATACTCAACCATTTAGTAATCCCCCCTCACCCCCCTTTAGAAAAGGGGGGAAGGGGGGATTTGAAGGGTGACGTGGGAGTTGATGCCGGACTTCTCTCGATGGCTGGTTATGGAATACTGCACAATGAGAGAAAATCCATTTATGAGCTTCCTGATGCAGTTAAAGCATTAACAAAGGATAACAGGGTGTTTATGGTTGCGGCATCAAAAGGGCAGGCTGAGAGGCTGAGAGATATTTTTATGAATAACGATGTTATTGCGCCTCTTGTTGCGAAAGAAAACATCGCTGAATATGAGGGGAATATATCAATAACTGTCGGCGAACTGTCATCAGGTTTTTTTCTTTCAGGATTTTTGATCCTTACCGAAAAAGAAATCTTCGGCGAAAGGCCTGCATTCAGACCGATAAAAAAATCAAAAGTGTCAGAGCTTCTTATATCGCTGGATGACCTGTCTCCCGGAGATTTTATTGTTCACAGGGACCATGGAATCGGGAAGTTTACAGGTCTTGTAAGGCAGACAATAGAAGGCTATGAGGGCGACCTCATGGTTCTGGAGTATTCAGGAGGCGACAGGCTTTATCTCCCGCTTTATGGGATAGAGAGGATAAGTAAGTATCATGCTGAAGAGGGCATTGTTCCGAAGATAGACAGGCTCGGTGGAAAGACGTGGCAGAAGACTAAGGAGAAGGCAAGCAAGAGGATAAAAG
>DOHC01000090.1:0-368 GCA_003535475.1 Nitrospiraceae bacterium | reverse complement strand
TTAAACTCTATGCTGAAAGACAGGTTTCAAGAGGGTTTTCATTCAGCGCAGATTCAGAACTGCATAGTGAATTTGATAATTTTTTCCTTTATGACGAAACGCCGGATCAGATACGGGCAATTGAAGAGATTAAAGCTGCTATGGAGTCGGAAGAGCCTATGGACAGGCTTCTGTGCGGGGATGTAGGTTACGGAAAAACAGAGGTTGCCATGAGAGCGGCATTTAAGGCTGTTTATGACAACAGGCAGGTTGCGGTTCTCGTTCCTACGACGCTCTTATGTGACCAGCATTACAGGACATTCAGGCAGAGGTTCTCTGCATTTCCTGTCACAGTGGATTATCTGAGCAGATTTAAGTCAAAAAAAGAG
>DOHC01000186.1 GCA_003535475.1 Nitrospiraceae bacterium | reverse complement strand
CTCCGGTCAAGCCGGAGAATGACAACCATTGGAACGGAGTGAGGTGTGAATAATTATCTTTTAATCCCATTTTTGCCGCTTGCCGCTTTTTTGATAAACATTCTGTTCGGCAGGAAGTTTCTGAAAGAGAATAGCCACTGGGTGTCAATTCTTGCAGTTGCCGGCTCGTGGATTGTGACTGTGGCAACACTAATTGATGTCCTTGCCGGAAGGGTCATAAACGAAGACCTCTACTCGTGGATTGTTTCAGGTGAATTCAAGGTCTCCGTAGGGTTCCTTATTGACCAGCTTACAGCAGTGATGCTCATAGTTGTCACAACATGCAGCACTCTTATACATATCTATTCTGTCGGGTATATGCACGGAGACAAGGGCTACTACCGCTTTTTTGCATATCTCAGTCTATTTACTTTCTGCATGCTGATGCTTGTTATGGCTAATAACTTCCTCCAGTTATATTTCGGATGGGAAGGCGTGGGTTTGTGTTCATACTTTCTCATCGGATATTACTTTGACAAGAAGTCCGCCTCTGACGCAGGCAAAAAGGCTTTTATAGTAAACAGGTTCGGCGACTTCGGCTTCGGTCTTGGAATAATAATGATATTCCTCACATTCGGAACAATATATTATGAGCCGGTATTTTCACAGGCAAAGGGCATTGCAGCGCAGACAATTAATTTCCTTGGATATGACGTGCATCTTATGACATTGATTGCGCTTCTTCTTTTCTGCGGCTCAATAGGAAAATCAGCGCAGATGCCGCTTCATGTCTGGCTTCCGGATGCGATGGAGGGGCCAACGCCTGTAAGCGCGCTGATACACGCGGCAACAATGGTTACAGCAGGTGTTTTCCTCGTTGCAAGGTGCAGTCCGATATTCAGCCTCTCTGAAACAGCGCTGATGATTGTTGCATTAACAGGGGCTATAACGTCACTATTTGCTGCGACCATCGGCCTTGTCCAGAATGATATAAAAAGGATTATCGCATATTCAACCATCAGCCAGCTTGGATATATGTTCCTTGCTGCAGGGGTCGGAGCTTACACCGCAGGAATGTTTCATCTTTACACACATGCATTCTTTAAAGCCCTTCTCTTCCTATGCGCAGGGAGCGTAATGCATGCAATGTCAGGAGAGCTTGACCTTCAGAAGATGGGGGGCATTAAGAAATACATGCCAATTACATACTGGACAATGCTCTTTGCATCATTGAGCATTGCAGGCGTGCCCGGCTTTGCAGGATTCTTCAGCAAGGATGAAATACTCTGGCTTGCGTATTCAGGGCAGAGCCCTGTGGGAAAATTCGTGTGGGCTACAGGGACTGTGGTTGCGTTCCTTACGGCCTTCTACTCATTCAGGCTTATATTCCTCACGTTCCATGGAAAATTCCGGGGCACGCACGAACAGGAGCATCATCTCCATGAATCTCCAAAGGCTATGACAATACCGTTAATGATTCTCTGCATCGGCGCTGTTGCATCAGGATGGATTGGGATCCCCCATCTGCTTGGAGGCGGCGCGCATTTCACGGAATTTTTAAAACCTGTGCTTGGGCATCCCGAAGCACACGGCACACATGCAGAGGAATGGATGGTAATGGCAATATCAATAATTGCAGGTTTTTCGGGCATAGGGCTTGCGGCATTATTTTATCTTGTAAAGACTGATATTCCTGTTATGCTCGCACAGAAATTCAATGCCGCGTATAAAGTGCTCTGGAATAAATACTATGTGGATGAACTTTACAGTTTTATAATCGTGAGGCCGGCAATCTGGACAGCTAAAAACATACTCATCGGCATTACTGACACAAGGATTATTGAGGCTGTTGTCAATGGTGTTCCAAAAGGGATCGGAGAGTTCAGCCGGATTCTGAGGAAAGTCCAGACAGGTTTGTTACAGCACTATGCTGCAATAATGGCGCTTGGCGTATTGATAATAGCGGCAGTGATGTTATTAAGGTAAGGGTAAGGAAAATTAAAAATGCAAAATGTATCTTTATCAGTCATTCCCGCAGTTTTTAAGCGGGAATCCAGAAAAAGGAACTGGATTCTCCGGTCAAGCCGGAGAATGACAATTCTTGGAATGAGTGAGACATGGAACAGGCGATAATGAATAACTTAGGCTTTCCGATATTGAGCACATTGATATTCCTGCCAATTGCAGGCGCGGCGCTTTTGCTCCTGATAAGCAGGTCTAATGAAAGCCTTATAAAATGGTTTAGCCTTATTGTGAGCATAACGGTTTTTATAATTTCAATTCCTTTGTTTACGGAGTTCAATAAGTCCACGCATCTCATGCAGTTTACAGAAAAACATGCATGGATTCCTTCACTAAATATTAATTACAGTCTCGGCATTGACGGCATAAGCATTCTGTTTGTCCTTCTCTCAGCCCTTGTTACAATACTCTGCGTTCTTATCTCATGGAATTCTATCAAGGCAAAGACAAAGGAATTTTATATCTCCATTCTGATAATGGAAGGCGCAATGATAGGCGTTTTCTGTTCGCTGGATTTCATGCTCTTCTATCTGTTCTGGGAGGCGATGCTTATACCGATGTATCTTTTGATAGGCGTATGGGGCGGGCCTAACAGGATTTATGCCGCTGTGAAATTCTTCCTCTTTACGCTTGTTGGAAGCGTGCTGATGCTTGTCGGAATAATAGTTCTTTATTATCAGGCTGGCGGGACATTTGACATACTTGAACTCATGACAAAAACATATCCCTATAAATTACAGCTCTGGCTCTTCTGGGCTTTCTTTGCGGCATTTGCTGTTAAGGTTCCGATGTTCCCTGTGCACACATGGCTTCCTGACGCGCACACAGAGGCTCCCACAGCAGGCAGCGTTATTCTTGCCGCTGTGCTTATAAAGATGGGCGCTTATGGTTTTATCAGGTTCTCATTGCCCTTATTCCCTGACGCGTCAAAGGCAATGACACCTGTGATGCTTACGCTTTCTGTTATAGCGATAATTTACAGCGCAGTAATATGCCTTGCGCAGACAGATTTAAAGAGGCTTATAGCATACAGCTCTGTCAGCCACATGGGCTTTGTGACTCTTGGAATCTTTGCCCTGAATTTGCAGGGCATGGAAGGCGGCATACTCCAGATGATAAATCACGGCGTAGTTACCGGCGCATTGTTTTTAAGCGTTGGAATGATTTATGACAGGACTCACACAAGGCAGATCTCTGATTACGGAGGAGTCGCATCCGTTATGCCTGTGTATGCGTCCGTGTTTATGGTATTTACGCTTGCCTCAATAGGCCTTCCTGCCACAAACGGGTTCATAGGAGAGTTTCTGATTATCCTTGGAGGGTTCAAAGCAAATCAATGGGCAGGCGTGCTTGCGGCAACAGGGATAATCATAGGCGCAGGTTATATGCTCTGGCTTTATCAGAGGGTATTTTTCATGGAGACAAACCAGAAGGTTGCAGGGCTTGCGGATATTAATTTAAGGGAAATAATAACACTTCTGCCGATGATTATACTGATATTCTGGATCGGAGTTTATCCGAACGCGTTCCTTGGTTTCATGCATGAGTCTGTAAAGCATCTCCTTGAGAGGGTGAATTCAGGAGGCATGCATGAAGCGGGCGTTGCAAAAAACATTCTGGAGATTATTAAATGAGTTGTCATTGTGAGGCAAAGCCGAAGCAATCTCAAAAAGCGAGATTCCTCGCAATGCTCGGAATGACAGATTGTGAAGGGGGTTTTTGATGCCGTTTGTAATGCCTGCCCTTGGGCCTGTAATGCCTGAAATCGTAATGACATGCCTTGCTCTTCTCGTCCTGCTTTTAGAGCTTGTGATTAAAAGAAAAGAGACAATCGCATTCCTGAGCATAGTGAGTGTTGCAGTGGTTACATATTTGCTTGCCGGCTCTTCAGGAATCACATTTAATGGGATGTTTATAGCTGACGGCTACAGCCTGTTCTTCAAGCTTATTTTTATGCTGAATGTTGTACTCACTGTTCTTATATCAGTGAAATACATTGCAATTGAAAAAGTGAATTTCGGGGAATATTACAGCCTTATACTCTTTTCCACTCTCGGCATGATGCTTATGGCTTCAGCAGGAGACCTGATAACCCTCTATCTCGGGCTTGAACTTATGGCATTAAGCACTTATGTGCTTGCCGGGTTCCTGAGACATGACATAAAGTCTAACGAAGCTGCAATGAAGTATTTCCTCCTCGGCGCGTTCGCGTCCGCATTTTTGCTCTACGGCATATCAATGATATACGGGCTTACAGGCACAACAGACCTTCATGCAATATCTTCCTATATATCACAGAAGGGACTTTCAGGCAATCCTGTTTTAACGCTGTCCATGATTCTTTTCGCAGTGGCGTTTTCATTCAAGATAGCTGCTGTTCCTTTCCACATGTGGGCGCCTGATGTTTATGAAGGCGCGCCTACTTCCATCACTGCGTTTATGTCGGTGGGGCCTAAGGCAGCGGGTTTTGCAGTGCTTGGAAGGGTTTTCCTGACAGCATTCGGCGCGGCAAGAATTGAGTGGGCGGCTATTCTTATTCCGATAGCGGTTCTCACTATGGCTGTCGGGAACATAATCGCAATTTCACAGACAAACATAAAGAGGATGCTTGCGTATTCTTCAATAGCGCATGCGGGTTATATGCTTCTTGGAATAATTGCAGGCACATCCGAGGGCATGGCAAGCGTTCTGAATTATCTGTTTATTTATGCATTCATGAACATAGGCGCGTTTGCAGTTGTGATTATGCTCAGGTCAGAGGGGTTTAAGGGAGATAATATCTCTGATTATGAGGGGCTTGCAAAGACACATCCATTGGCTGCCGCACTGATGCTTGTATTTATGTTTTCTCTCACTGGGATTCCGCCTACGGCAGGGTTTATGGGCAAGTTTTATCTTTTTATGAGCGTTATAAGCGCAGGATATACATGGCTTGCCGTGACTGCGGTTATATTCAGCGCGATATCAGCGTATTTTTATCTTAGGATTGTAATGTATATGTACATGAAAGAACCCAAGGCCGAAGTTCAGCTTTCTGCCTCTCCGGGGATAGCCCTTGCGCTTGCAATAACAGTAATCGCAGTCCTAATTATCGGAGTGCTGCCTTCAAAGGTCATTAATGTTGCCCGCATAGCAGCAGGATTTTAAAAATTAGCCTGCCTCTTATTTGCACGGACTAATTTTAACACGAATAATTCACACTTGTCCTGTCTGAGTTTGAGAAAGATTTATAAAATTGACTGCTTTTGACATGCATGGTATCCTTTTATTGAATAAAGAACAGAGTGGATAGATAAAGGAGAGCGTTATGCCTTATGATTTTGTTTTGCCTGATTTGGGCGAAGGTATCACAGAGGGCGAGATACGGAGATGGCTTGTCAAAGAGGGCGAAGCTGTTGAAGAGCATCAGATTGTTCTTGAGATAGAGACAGACAAGGCAGTGGTGGAAGTCCCGTCTCCCAAGAAGGGAAAGGTTCTTAAGATAAACAAAGACATCGGCGATATAGCAAAAGTCGGCGAGGCATTAATGACTATTGCTGATGCCGGCGAGGCAGTTGAAGAAAAGCCGAAAGAAGAAAAGCCAAAGCCGGAAGAAAAACAAAAAGCAGAAGAAGGTCCAAAGGCAGAAGAGAGACCTAAATCCGTTTCTGTTGTCGGCGTATTGCCTGAAGAGGAGGAGGAAATCCTTGCAACTCCTGCTGTAAGGGCATTGGCTAAAGAACTTGGAGTTAAACTTGAAACTCTTAAAGTGTCAGGGCCGGGCGGAAGCATTACGAAAGATGATGTCACAGAGGCCTTTGAAAAAGGCAAAAAGACTGAAGACCAGTATGGCGCTATAGAGAGAATGGCGATAAAAGGATTGAGAAGGACAATAGCAAAGAATCTTATTACGTCACAAAAGACAACCGCATTTGTAACAGGAATGGATGAGGCAGATATTACTGAATTATGGAATCTGCGCGAGAGGGAGAAAAAAACCATACAAGGGAAAGGCATTCATCTTACATTTCTGCCGTTTTTCATTAAAGCTATCCAGCACGCCCTTGTTGAACATCCATTGCTTAATGCATCTGTTGATGAACAAAGGGAAGAGATAATTATTAAAAAATATTACAACATAGGCATTGCGGTTGACACGCCTGACGGCTTGATGGTTCCTGTGATAAAGAATGCCGACAAAAAGACCATCCTTGAACTCGCTTCTGAGATTCAGGGGTTAAGCGTTGAAGCGCGGGAGAGAAAGATAATGCTTGAAGAGATAAAGGGGAGCACATTTACGATTACGAATTATGGACATTTCGGCGGCTGGTTTGCAACTCCGATAATCAATTATCCTGATGTTGCAATCCTCGGCATAGGTAAGATTTCTGATAAGCCGTGGGTTAAGGACGGGCAGATTGTTATAAGAAAAATCATCCCGCTTTCTTTGACCTTTGACCACAGGGTAACAGACGGCGTTGACTCGGCAAAGTTTTTGTCTAAGGTCATTCAATACCTTGAAGATCCTGCGCTGTTGTTTATAGAAAGTGCATAAAAAATTTTATTCTTAGAGATAATCAGAAGTTTATTTTCTGCGTATATTGTTTGAACCACTTTGCCGCATTGGTGACCGAGGCTTCCCCTGTTGCCATTTTGAGGGTAAAGTCCTCAAGTTCCTTCTGCGATGTCTCAAGAGTATAACCGTTTATGCGAAGGAATAGTCCGGTAGATGAAATCGCTGTCCGTTTGTTTCCGTCAATAAAAGGATGGTTTTTGATAAGAGATTCCATAAGTGCCAATGCCTTTTGAAAAATATCCGGATAGAGGTCTTCTCCTCCGAAGGTTGCCATCGGCCTCGATACTGCTGACTGAAGAAGCCCCACGTCCCTTATCCCGTGAGAGCCGCCTGTCTCATCAATCAGCCTGCTATGGATGAAAAGCACCTGTTCGGCTGTGAGATATTTCACTTTTTTGCAAGCGCCTTCAGCGCAGGGCGGTATTTTTCAATGAATTCATTCACCTGCGAAACGAATTCCCTGTCTATTCCCTTGGGGTATTTTTTCTTTTTCACAGGCTCAAGAATAATCCTTTCACCGGATTTGTCAATCGTAACGTCCACCTCAGAGCCGACAGAGAGATTCAGCTTTTCAATCATCTCGCGTGGGATTGATACTCCCTGACTGTTTCCTATAGAGCATAATTTTCTGTGCATGGTTTTTCTCCTCTCATGTTATAACATAATTATAACAGAAAAGAAGCTGGTTTGTTTGTCAGTTTATATGAGTTAGGGTTTTGTGTGCATAGTGTACTGTTTCAAAAATAGCTTCACATGGTCTGTCATTCCTGCGCAGGCAGGAATCCAGAAAAAACAGAACTGGATTCCGCATCAAGTGCGGAATGACAACAAAACCCATGTAATGAAGTGTCAGAAACAGCACACTAATATAGTATAATGAAACTTATGAATAACAGAATGAGCCTTGATTATCTTTTCAATCCAAAATCTATTGCCTTAATCGGCGCTGCACACAGCGAGGAAAAACTCGGCGGCGTGATACTCAAAAACCTCCTCGCGTTCAAAGGCAAAGTTTATCCTGTTAATCCTAAATACAGCGAACTCATGGGATTAAAGGCATACCCGTCTTTTTATGACATTCCTGATGCCGTTGACCTGTCCATAATTATAAGGCCAGCGCCTGAGATACCGGAGATACTTAGAGAACACAAAGGCAAGGCGAAATGCATAATTATAGTCAGCTCAGGTTTTGCGGAAGTGGGAGAGACAGAACTTCAGGAGGAAGTAAAAAATACAGGGAAAGAGATAGGCATTAGAATTCTCGGCCCAAACTGCATGGGAATTTACAATCCTCATAGAAGGCTTGATACATTTTTCCTTCCGCATGAGAGGTTAAAGAGGCCTAAAAAAGGCAATGTTGCTGTCGTATCACAGAGCGGTGCTATACTTAGCTGTCTTATCGGAGCAATGAGGTCATCAAACATAGGCGTATCAAAGGTGCTTACTTACGGCAATGCTGTTGATATAAATGAATCTGATTTATACGAATACCTTGCCGATGATAAATATACGGATGTTGTAGTGTCATACATTGAATCTGTTGTTGACGGCAGGAGGTTTATAGAAAAGGCAAAGAGATTATCCGGCAAAAAACCTTTTGTCCTGCTTAAGTCAGGCAAAAGCCAAAGCGGGCAATCTGCTGCATTCTCACACACAGGAAGGCTTGCAGGAAGATACGAGGTTTTCAGTTCAATAATAAAGCAGTTCGGAATAAAAGAAGCGGATGATATGGATGAGCTGATTGATTCTGCAAAGGCGATATCTTTTCAGAAAAAATCCCCCCATCCCTCCTTTACTAAAGGGGGGGCAGGGGGGATTAGTGATCGCATTCTCATTATAACCAACGGCGGAGGCTCAGGAGTTCTTGCTGCTGATGAATGCATGAGGCAGGGGCTTGAAGTGACTGAATTGCCTGAAGATAAAAAAGAGCGGCTTAAAAAAATATTCCCTCATTTTTACGGTATTAATAATCCCCTTGACCTGACAGCTCAGGTGAACGATGCAGACTATATTACTGCCTTGAATGAGTTGAAAGATGATTTTGACGGCTTCTTAATCATTGCCCTGCCGAATGTCCTTGGAATTACAGAAGGGCTTGCGCCCCTTCTTAAAAAAATCAAAGATGAAGTTAAGAAGCCTTTGATTGCCCATATCGCAGAAAGCGGAATATCCAAGAGGCTCACGTCACTGTTTGAGAAAGCAAAAATCCCTGTCTATCCTTCGCCTGAAAGAGCAGTCAGGGGATTAAAGGCGCTTTTGAGTGTTTAGAAAATATTCGTCAGGCATATGTGCCTCAGAACCTTTTGGGTTCATTTCTTTTTCCTTATGTAAATCCATAAATTAAATCCGCATAAAAGAATCGTAAGAATGAGTATTAGATATGAGGGGATTTCTATATAAATTAGTTTTTCAAGATAATGGATAATGAATGAACCGCTGTATGTTAAGGCAAGGTTGTGTTTTGCTCTCAGCCAGAACTCAAGATGGGTAAGGGGGCAGTACCAGCCAAACAACTGGATGACAAATGCAAATGCAAGCCCTGAAATATGGAAGATTTTTATGGACCTGTTTTTCCTGCTGAAGAATGCGCCGAAGATTAGAAATAATATCCAGAGGAAATGTACAAATACTACAATGTCTGCCAGAATCTTGTAAATCATTTTAAATTTATTCGGCTAATATTCAAGATGCAGAAGAAGTGAATATTCAGTTTGCGCCGCTGTTCTCTGCTGTTAAAGGCATCCTTAGATAGAACTTCAACTTTCTCTCTCTTCTTTCCTAGCCTCTTCATGTGAGTATGGAATATTTGAGGCTACCTCCTCAAATGTTGTGATGCCATCTTTTATCTTTGATATTGCATCCTCAAAAAGAGTCAACATGCCATCTTCTTTTGCTGCTTCCCATAGTTCCTCTGCAGTGCCGCGCCTGGCAATCAGCCTTCTGAGTTTTGTGGTCATATATAAAAATTCATATACTCCGATACGGCCCTTGTATCCTGTATTCATACATTTTTTACAGCCCGTTCCTTTGAAAGATTTTTCTATCGGCAGGCGTTTCCATCTCGCCAGATATGTTGGAGGGTCAGCCTCAACTTTACAATCAGGGCATATTCTCCTTATCAGCCTCTGGGCAACAATGCCTGATACAGATGAACTTATCAGATATGGATCTAAGCCTATATCCAGCAGCCTTGTGACTGTGGCTACAGTGTCATTGGTATGGAGGGTGCTCAATACAAGATGCCCTGTAAGAGCAGCGCGTACTACAATCTTAGCTGTTTCGAGGTCCCTGACTTCGCCTACCATAATGATGTCCGGGTCCTGCCTTAAAGTGGAGCGCAGCACATTAGGAAAAGAAAGCCCGATGGCTTCGTTAATTCCTACCTGTGTTATGCTAGCGAGCTGGTATTCTATTGGTTCTTCTATAGTGACAATATGCGATTCCTCTTCGTTCAGTTGCCGTAAGATTGCATAAAGCGTCGTAGTTTTTCCGCTCCCTGTAGGCCCCGTGGCAAGCAGCATGCCCTGAGGCTGGCTGAATACGTCTATCATGGGCTTAAGAATTTGCCCAGGGATGCCAAGCTTGCCGAGAGGAATAAGTCCTGTTGCTGAATCCAGCAGTCTTATAACGATATTTTCGCCGTAGAAGGAAGGCATTGTAGAGACTCTGAGATCAATATCCCTTGCTTCGAACCGCAATTTACTCCTGCCGTCCTGTGGAAGTCTCCTGTTCGTGATGTCTAAATTTGAAATAATCTTTACTCTGGAGACAACTGAGTCATGTATGTGCTTAGGATATTTAACTATAGTCTTCAGGACACCGTCTATCCTATATCTGACCTGGACATTCTTTTCCGCAGGTTCAATATGGATATCGCTTGAGCCTGTTGTTACGGCATTAGCAAACAGCATAGTTACAAGCTTGACTATTGGAGGCTCCTCGCTGAGCTTATACATTGACTGTATGCTGATTTCTTCTTCCTTTTCCTTAACCTCTTTTACAATCTCCACTCCTTCATATGCAGGGATTTCTTTAAGGACATCCCATATCTTTTCAGTGGATCCGTAATAGTGGTCTATTGCATTGATAATGCTTGTTTCTGTGGATACAGCAACAGAAATATTTAATCCTGTATTGAATGCAATCTCATCTATCGTCTCCCAGTCAAGAGGGTCAGCCACGGCAAGCAGCAGTTTTTTGTTTTTTAATTCAAGCGGCATAACTATTTTCTTTTCTGCTGTCCCTTTTGGTATCATTGAGAGCAGCTCTTCTGTTATAGAATAGCTGCTGCAATCAATTAGAGGGAACAAAAACGCCTTGGAGAGCGCTTCTGCAACCTGGGTCTCATTAACATAGCCTAATTCTATAAGTAATTTACCCAGCCTTTTATTCTTATTTTTCTGGATCTTAAGGGCATTTTCGATTTGTTCGCGAGCTACAATCAAAAAGTGTGTAA
>DOHC01000165.1 GCA_003535475.1 Nitrospiraceae bacterium | reverse complement strand
GTTCAAGAGTCTGATTATAGATATTTTGAACTTTTTTTTTGTCAGTTTTTGCCTCAGCATCTGCCAGTGCCTTAGTAGTAGCATGGGAAACCTTCGCCACATCTAAAACGGCGGCGCCTTTTTTCGGTTGAGTACAAAGGTTACCAACCCCAAGGGAAACAGTTTTAATTTCAGGTGCAAATTCATGGGAGGTTGCAAAAGCTGAAAACAGCTCTAGCAGTGGGTCTTGAATAGACCTGATCCATGATTTAAGATCAAGTGTTTGATAAGCTTCATCCTCAGTTAAAATGGCATCTTGAGATAATATTTGGGCTAATGCCTTTTCACAAAAAAGAAGGTTTTCAATGCAATAAGCGTCATGTCGATGAATGCCAAATACCAGCGGGGCAGGAAGACCTCTGACCCATTCAAAATCACCATCTATCAGGAATAACGCACGGCGCTTTGAGTGATCATGTGCTAGTGCCGCATCAATAACAGGCTGTCTTCCACCAAGTGCGAAGACACGAGCAATGGTTACTTTTCCCTTTGATACTGTGTTTAACAAAGTCTTATAAAACGCTTCATCATTAGAGTCCTCAATATAAACATCAATAGCCTGAAGAGGTTCAAATAATTTTCTAATAGCGACTTTTGCACGATCGGGCCATTTAAGCATTGCACACACCACCCAATGAAATGCAGGCCTCTGTACGATCCAAAATAATTGCGGGCGAATGTGTAGCCATTATCAATTGCACGCTTGGATTAGCCTCTCTGATTGCATCAACAAAACGCTCCTGCCAGTCGATATGCAGTGACAGCTCAGGTTCGTCTACGATGAAAACTCCACTAGCTGCTAGATTATTGTTTAGAGAAAGATGTGCAAGCATCACCACTAATTGACGCTCTCCAGATGACAAAGAACTTATCGGTCGAGGTTTGTCAGAAGATTTTAAATAAACATCCAAACTACCTCTCCCGGCAACTGACACCTTTTTGTCCGTTTGCTCAAGAAAACCGTTGGTTAGATTAACAAATCGATCAATTGGTTCTCGAAGTGAAGATCTATCTGTTCCATATTTATCAAGCAGCGTAATATGTTCTAAAATTTTGTCGGCCTGTGTTCTATTGAAATACCACTCCATGAGATCCTTGTTTGTCTCTGCGTCTGTGCCTTTTTGAGACTGCTTTTTATTTTTTGTTTTTTCTTTTTCAGCTGTTTTTTCTAATGCGTCTACAACTTTAGTAAGCCTTTCAAAAAAACGAGTCAGTTCTGCCTTAAGTTCAGGTACAGGCAAACGTAGGCCTTCAGCAGCTCGCTCTATGTGAACAAGGCGCTCACGATATCTTTCCAATTCAGCGCGAGACGGTACCTTGGTCATGTTCATAATGTCGCCAGGTTTGTATTCAAATGCACTTGCCAATAGTTTGCTTCGAAGATTCTCATCGAGACTTTCTTGGGCGGCTCGAATTTCTTGCATTTTGTCTGCAAGTAGAAAATTGACATCAGTAAGCCCAGCCGCTGTAACTCCTCTTAAAGATGGTGACTCTGCCCACATTCTCCTAGCATGGTATTCTCTTCTCCGAACCTCATCATTATCGTCCCACGTTGAAACAGGCGCGAAAAAACGGCGATCAAGACCAAGAAACATTGGTGTTGTCATTTTCTTAATCGATTTAAAAACTTCATGCCCTATAATCTTTTCATGAATTGGCGATTTCGTTTCTTCCCTTCTTCTTGGTTCAGAAATCAACTCTAAATCTGCATTAGATAGACAAAGTGTTTCTTTGACATTTGTTATTTCAAGTTCAAGTCCTTCTGGTGATTTAAAAGCGCTTACTACGATTTCTGAGCCATCACATTCAACTGTCACAACCGCTTTAGTGAACGTAATTGATGAAAACTCTTCCATATTAGGAGTAAGCAATGCCATTAGCAGTCGCAGTGCTGAAGTTTTCCCAGAGCCATTGACCCCAGTAATAAATGTAAGGTCCTGATAAAACTCAATATCAATAGGCAGGAAACCATGGACCTCTTCTGCATGAAGACGAGTGATTTTCATTTAAAACTCCTTAAAGCCATAAATATGTAGAATTTATTTTACGCCCAAAAAGATTCTACCGGGTCAGGCTTCCAAGTTGCCAAGTCATCTCATCGAGGACCGCTTTCAGCGGCCATCCTCCTCTTTGTCAACCTGAACGCCTGAACCCTGGTTGCTGCATCAACCCCGTTGCCCACAAAAAGCAAAAAGCCACCTGTTCGGCATGAAATCCGAAACCGGCGGCTTTTTTAGGATCAATCGGAGTTTTTCACGGCCCCTCCACGATCAACAAAAACGGTATCATCACATATTAGAGACGTTTTTTATAGCCCCTCCCTTAAGTCTTGTCAATTTTCCTTTTCAGGCCCTCTCCCCCGCCTCCGCACATCCCCCTTGAAAAGCGCACAAATGTTCTCTATAGTCACTCCAGAGAACACCCGTACACCAGGAGGCCATCATGCGCACCCCGCAATCCGATCCCGAATATCTCTCCCGCCTGCAAGACTACTTCGCCCGCTGGAAGACGATTCCTTCCTACGAACGGCTCTGCGCCCTTTGGGGGCTGGCTTCCCGGTCGGCGGCGGGGAAGGTGCTGGAGCGGCTGCGGCGGGCGGAGTTTCTGGAGCGCACGCCGGATGGCGCCTGGGTGCCGGCCCGGCGCTTTTTCGAGCGGCAACTGGCGCGACAGGCGGTGCAGGCGGGGAATCCGGCCGCCGATGTGGAGGCGGGGATGAC
>DOHC01000172.1 GCA_003535475.1 Nitrospiraceae bacterium | reverse complement strand
ATAGGAGAATCGCATGTGACCCTTATGACAGCATCTGCCCTTTCCCTTTCGCATAATTTGATATGCCTGTCAACGATGTCCTGCTCGGCACCGGCATACCAGCCGCAGTTAAGCCGTTTTGCTTCTTCAATGAGTTCTTTATTCAAAGGATCAATCGATGTTGCGAGAAAAACACCGTCAAGCCCTTTGACATGATTCATCCGCTCTGCATGATGGGCAAATACGGATTTTCCGGCCATCTTCTGTAGTACCTTGCCGGGAAGGCGGGTTGAAGCCATTCTCGCAGTTATAACACCAATAACCTTTCTCATACAATCTCCTTACACCTTTTCCCACTCATTTGTATGACAAGACTTTTCAGCCGCCAATGCAAGCTTTAAGGCAGGTAATGACTGATGAATGGAATTGAACGTCTCCCTGCCGGACGAAACACAATCAATAAAATACCGAATTTCATCCATATACATCTGGTTGTAATAGATATCGAACTTCATGTCTTTCCATACCCATTGCGGGTTCGACGTAGTAATCCGGCCTATATCTCCACGGACAAAATCCCAGACAATCGTCCCTTCCTCGCAAACCACTTTGCAACGTCTGGAATAACCGTGCTGTAGATAATCCATATGAATGGTGCAGACGGCGCCGGATTTGAATTGCACAATCATCTCAGCGTGGTCTTCTGTGTCGATCTCTAATGTTGACAGGATGCCTTTTTTGCATAATACTTTTTCTGGCTCTCCAAAAAACCAGACAGCATAATCCAGCTCATGAATGCCATCGAAGATGAGATTTCCTCCAAGTCTTCTTTTTGCCTTATAGCTATTTTGGTAATCCTTTTTATCAAATGGAAGATAGAATCCAAATTCTAAATTCCCCCATAATTTTTTCGAAAAAGATGCATTCCCGTCCAAAGTGTCATGAAGGTAGGCTATGGCAGGATGAAATCGCATGTTGCAGCCTACCATGGATATAAGGTTCCTTTTCTTAACGGTCTTCACAAGTTCATCAACTCCTTCCATGTTAAGGGAAAGAGGCTTTTCTATGAAAAGATGACATCCCGCCTCCGCGCACTTTAAAGCAGGCTCTATATGGCTATTGCTGTATGTACAGATAAATGCAGCATCAGGCTTAATTTTCAATGCCTCATCAAGAGAACGGAATGAACCCTTAGAAAGAGAGGCGATTTCATCAAGCTCATCTATCCTTATATCAACTGCATAAACTTCATGCCCGAGACTGACAAGATTTTTCAGGTGCCTGGCACCGATCGAACCGGTGCCGACAACAATAATCTTCATGCCTTTTTGCCCGCCCGGTCAAGCCCTGATAACGGATAGGAACCGCTCTTCTCCATGTCCCCTCTTCTCCTGTAAAAACCGGTTAAAAACTTTTTATACAGATTCTTATCCATAGGGAATTTGTAAAACATAAACCTGTTTCGCACTCTTGCAAGAAACATAAATATATTATTTTTTATCCTGTCTATGACTCTGTCTATCTGATGGCTTCCCAACCTTACGGATGATTCCATGTTCAGATAATAAGCCGCGCTCTCGGAATATTTCCCGTTAACCTGCCACGGCCTGATATATTCCGCAGATGTATACATATCAATTGTATTTCTGTCTGTCCACTCATCAAAGTTGGACGGCTCTTTCAGATAGCCATCTTTACGGAGTTTTTCGGTAAGCTCACATTTGGGATACGGCCTGAACGTACCCACCCCGCAGGTAAAGTAAGGATATTTTCTTAATCTGTTGATAAATGATATTGTCTGTTTGATATCAGCAAGGGTTTCTCCGGGTATCTCGAGTATGAAAGAAGACCGCGCTATTATTTTATATTCACTGCACTTTTTGACTGCGAACTCAGCCTGCTCAGTCGTAATGCCCTTTTTCATAAGTTGCAGAGCATGAGGAGACCCTGACTCTATGCCGAGCGTAAGCTGGATAAGGCCTGATTTCCTGCAAAGCTCAAGTGTCTTATCGTCCAGCATTCCTTCCCTGAAATAATCACAGCGGCATTCGCCATCCCATGTGATATTAATGCCCTTACTTATAATCCCCTCGCATATCTCTCTTACGCGCCTTATATCAACAAAAAAGTTGTCATCTATAATCTTTAAATGCGTAAGGTTATACTTTTTTACAATATATTCAATCTCCGAAATCACCTTCCCCGCGCTCTTCTTCCGGTAGCGGGTATTATCCGTAACTACATTGATGCAGAACGTGCAGTGTGACGGACATCCTCTGCTGCTCTCGTAGGGAAGCCAGCGCATAGGCTGCTGTGCATATTCGGATAGCTTATCCGTAAGATAATTGCCTATGAATTTTTCTATTCCCTTATCAATGTCATAGTCAGGGAGAGGAAGGCTTTCGGGGTTGAGCAGCCTCTTGTGAAAAATCTTGCTTTCGCCCTTCACTCCACTCTTCAGCATTTCTGCGGCTTCAAGGATATAATCCTCGCCCTCGCCTGCAATCACATAATCAACATATTCACAATTGGCCATCTGTTCCGGAAATAAGGTACAATGCCAGCCGCCCACGACCACGGGGACTTTTGAACTCTCCCTGATGTATTTCATTATACGGTAAGCATCAGGGGCCTCTGATGTCAGGAGGGATATGCCGGCAAACAATGCGCCGCTGAGCTCTTTACCGATAATTTCCAAAGGCTCTTTCTCAAAGGCGCAATTTATTATTCTTACATCATATCCGGCTGTTTTCAGCACAGAACCAATACTGATAAGATTTAACGGCGGATAATTATTATAGTTATAAACATTCTGTGGCCTTATAAGAAGAACTTTATCTGACATTGAGACAATCCTTTACAGAGTTTATCACCTTATTTACATCTTTATTTTTCATTCTTGGATAGATTGGCAGGGACAACGCCATTCTGTAATAAGATTCAGCCATACTGGAAGCGCCCTCCTTATATCCGAGCTTGTTTCTGTAAAACGGCTGTAAATAAACGGGGATGTAATGCACATGGGTTCCGATACCCTTCTCTCTCAGCGCGTTCATAACCGAAGCACGACTTTTATTAATCCTTCCAAAGTCTATTTGCACCACATACAAATGCCATGCAGATTTTCTGTCCTCATGTTGTGTGGGTATCTTTATGTATGTAATATTTTTAAAGGCATCATTATAAGCCGAAGCGATCTCGCGCCTTCTTGAAACAAACGAATCGAGCTTTCTTAATTGAGATATTCCCAATGCGCACTGAATATCCGTAATCCTGTGGTTAAAACCCAATTCCTGCATCTCGTAATACCAGGGATTATGGATTAAGAATTCAGGATTCTGGGAAAAAGCTAAATCTTTATTGGTGAATTTTTCAGGATCTTTAGTGATTCCGTGATTCCTGAA
This sequence comes from Nitrospiraceae bacterium, assembly GCA_003535475.1. Lineage (GTDB taxonomy): Bacteria > Nitrospirota > Thermodesulfovibrionia > Thermodesulfovibrionales > UBA1546 > UBA1546. The sequence continues at coordinate 3,766 of DOHC01000172.1, read as the reverse complement.
TAACAAGAGTTTTTCATAAAATTTTTTATTATTAGTTAAAACTGCACCTCCTTCGCCTGTGGTGATATGTTTTACCGGATGAAAACTGAAGACTGTCATATCAGAGTGACTGCAACTGCCAACTCTGAACCATTCATCGCCTTGCCTGTATTCTGCCCCCAGCGCATGGCAGGCATCTTCGATTATTATCAGATCATGTTCATCAGCGATTTTCCTGATAGCTTCCATATCACATGGAAGGCCGGCAAAATGCACGGGGATTGCAGCCTTTGTCTTTGAAGTTATCTTCTTCCTGATTTCAGATGGATCAATGTTGTAGGTGTCTTTATTTATATCAGCAAAAACAGGAATACCGCCGCAATAAACCACACAATTCGCACTTGCGACAAAGGTTATCGGGCTTGTTACTACTTCATCTCCGTCCTTAATCCCGGCTGCAAGACAGGCTAAGTGAAGGGCTGCTGTACCGCTTGAAACTGCAACTGCGTATTTAGCTCCGCAGTATTCTGCAAGGGAGCGTTCAAACTTCTCAATATATGGCCCCTGTGTAAGCCAGTCAGACCTTAATACTTCAATTACAGCCCTAATATCGTCTTCATCAATATGTTGTTTCCCGCAAGGTATTATCATCTGTCTTTTATTAATTCTTTCAGTTCCTCTGCTGTCAGCCATCTGTTATTAGTATTGCTGGCGTACCTGAACCCTTCTGGAACCTGTTTTGCCCCGTTTGCTATATGTTTCTCATTTGACCACCAGTCAAATTCTGGTTCCACAACATAGTAATCATCAAATTCAAGAGTATGACGAGCGTCGTCATCAGTTATCATAACTTCATGTAGTTTCTCTCCAGGTCTTATCCCAATAATGTTATGCTTGCATTCAGGCGCTATAGCCCTTGCCATGTCTATTATATTCATACTTGGAATCTTCGGGACAAAAAGCTCACCGCCATGCATAAGTTCAAGACACCTCAAAACAAATTTAACTCCTTGCTCAATGGTAATCCAGAAGCGGGTCATCCTCGCATCAGTGATAGGCAGCGTCCCTGTCTCTCTCATCGTCTTAAAAAACGGTATTACGCTTCCCCTGCTCCCTACGACATTTCCATACCTCACAACGCTGAACCGTGTCCCATGGTAACCTGAATAAGAATTGCCTGCAACAAATAATTTATCAGAGCATAACTTAGTAGCGCCGTAAAGGTTTACCGGATTTGCCGCTTTATCTGTGCTCAGGGCAATAATCTTTTTCACATCGCAGTCTATTGCGGCATTGATAATATTCTCAGCGCCAATTATGTTTGTCTTTATAACTTCAACCGGATTTCTCTCTGCTGCTGGAACTTGTTTCAATGCAGCTGCATGTATTACATAATCAACACCATAGAATGCCCTGTAAAGCCTGTCTCTATCCCTTACATCTCCGATAAAATACCTCAGGCATGGATAATCCTTTTCGCTGAAAACCTGACTCATTTCAAACTGTTTAAGCTCGTCTCTGCTAAAAATAACGAGTTTCTCGGGTTTGTAGTTCTGCAGTATTATCTCCGTGCATTTTTTGCCGAAAGAACCAGTGCCTCCTGTGATTAAAATAGATTTGCCGTTCAGCATTTTTTATTTCTCCTTCTCTATTTCCATTGTCTAATACTCTTCTTTACTTACTACACACCCGTTGTTTTCGGGCGATATTGGCCTTACGCCCCGTGTAGAAGTTGTCAACACACAGAACGTCATGCCCGTTATTAAGAAGTCTTTCACATAGGCGTGACCCAAGAAAATCTGCTCCTCCTGTCAATAATATCATCTTCCCCATTATTCGCCGACTCCTATCTGATAATATTCAAATCCCAACTCGCTTAGTTTTTCTTTGCTATATTGATTTCTTCCGTCAAAAATTATTTTCTTCTTCAGACGGCTTGCAATCTCATCAAAGTCCGGGCTCCTGAACTCCTTCCATTCTGTAACAAGCAGCAGAGCATCAGCGCCTGACAATGCAGCATATTTGGAATCAGCATACTCTACGTTTTTTAAGTCCTTGAAATAGTACTCCTTGGCAACATCCATTGCCCTTGGGTCATACGCCTTTATCTTCGCCCCATGCTTTGTAAGTTCCCGGATTATAGCTATACTTGACGCCTCTCTCGTGTCGTCTGTCTCAGGCTTGAAGGATAATCCCCATACAGCAAATACGCGCCCACTAAGGTCTTTGCCAAATTTTTTTATAACTTTATGGACAAGAACCAATTTTTGAGAGTCATTTATTTCCTGAATTGATTTGAGCATTTTGGCTGTATATTTATTTTCTGTTGCTAATCTTTCAAGCGCCCTCACATCCTTTGGGAAGCAGCTTCCGCCGTATCCGCAGCCCGGATATATAAAGCTGTATCCTATCCTGCTGTCACTTCCTATGCCTACCCTGACTTTATTAACGTCAGCCCCTACTCTCTCGCAGATATTGGCTATTTCATTCATAAATGATATCTTTGTAGCAAGCATCGCATTTGCAGCATACTTGGTCATTTCAGCGCTCTTCACATCCATTGAAATAAATCTCTCATGGCTTCTCGTAAAGGGCATATACAATTCCTTTATCTTCTCCAGCGCCTTTGGATTATCCGCCCCTACGATCACCCTGTCCGGCCTCATAAAATCTTCAACAGCAGCGCCCTCTTTAAGGAATTCGGGATTTGACACAACATCAAACGATATTTCAATCTTCCTTTTGCTAAGTTCGCCTCTGATTGCATCTCTAACCTTATCTGCTGTTCCTACAGGCACGGTTGACTTGTTTACTATGATAATGTAGTGCCCCATATTTTTGCCTATATCACTGGCTGCCTGCAACACATGCTGCAAATCAGCGCTCCCGTCTTCTCCCATCGGAGTGCCGACGGCTATGCAGCATATCTCGCTGTTGTCAATTGCCTCTTTAATGTCAGTCGTAAACCTTAATGTCCCTGCCTTGTAATTTTCAGCGACCAGGGGTTCAAGTCCGGGCTCGTATATAGGAATAATCCCGCGCTTAAGGTTCTCTATTTTTTTCCTGTCAACATCCACGCAAAAAACGCTGTTCCCCATCTGCGCCATGCATGCGCCTGTTACAAGCCCTACATATCCTGTGCCTATAATTGAAATCTTCATACGATTTTTTTATCGGGCTGGAGATTTAGAGATCTCTTCTATCCGCAACGTTACCAAGCCTTTAGTAGTTCCTCGTATTTCTTCCAAATATACCGAGTATTTATCCATTATTATCTTCTGCCCCGCATGAACTTTAAAGTCCTTTTCCTGCGGGGGGTTCCCGTCGATAAATAATGTCAATACAGCTATTAAACCCTGCTTTTTTGCGCCAGCCTCATCGACATAATCAGCTTTGATTATATTTGTGACGCCTAGCCGGAGTTCATGGAAAGTGCCGACATTCCCCTGTTTTATTTGGATAACCTCACCTCCGGATCCGGGTACTTTTTCCACCGGGACACAGCCGCCCGCAAAAAATAAAACCGCGCCGGCGGCAAAAAATAAAGCTGATAGAAATACGTATTTCATGAATATCACTCCTCCTGTTTGAGACAGGAAAATAAAGGGGACGGTTCTATTTATTATCCCTATCTTCTTATTCGCAGCATTTTCCATTTAATTAGAAACGTCCCCTTTTATACTCTTTTAACCCTTGCTCTTCCTGACCAGCGCTCCGCCCTTGAAAAGCAGCGCCGCAAACACAGCAATGCCGATTGCCAACGCGATGAAGTACGCTATCTCTCCTT
>DOHC01000099.1 GCA_003535475.1 Nitrospiraceae bacterium | reverse complement strand
ATAATCCTTTCAATGTTGTTTGAATTCATAAATCACGGGCCTTTGCACAGGCGGGGGGCTTCTGAAGCAATACATCTAATATCTTCACTCGGAATTTTCATAGCAGTTATACAGGTAATAGCGGTAATTTGGGGAAATGAGGCAAAAGTTCTTAGGGATGGGATAGATGTTACCTATATGTTTTCAGATATCATAATTACAAGGTCTCAGGCTTTAGGCTGCATAATAGCTTTTTTTTTCATCATGGCCTTTTTCGTATGGCTTAAGAAAACAGACAGCGGACTCAAGTTCATGGCACTTTCTGATAATCCGACACAACTTTCACTTATGGGCTATGACATAAGCAAACTCAGATTATTGGCTTTTGGAATCAGTGGTATTTTGACTGCGGTTGCAGCAATGCTTACGGCGATGGATATAGGGTTTGACCCTCATGGCGGATTGAACGCTGTTCTGCTTGCAATCGTAGCAACAATTATTGGAGGTAAAGGTTCTTTTATTGGCCCTGTTATTGGAGGAATTCTCTTGGGGGTTATCAGGTCTCAGGTCGTCTGGTATACATCAGCGCGATGGCAGGATTCGATCACTTTCCTCATTCTTGTGCTTTTTCTTTTCTTCAGACCCTATGGGTTCATGGGTAAAAAGGGGAGGATTGAAACTCTATGAATTACATTTACCATCTCCTCATCTACCTCGACATTTACATAATCATAGCCATGTCCCTGAATCTTTTAATGGGATATGGGGGACTCCTTCAGCTTGCTCATGCAGCTTATTACGGCATTGGCGCATATGTAACTGCATTATTGATGGTCAAACTCGGCTGGGGATTTTTCCCAGCAATAATTCTTTCATCAATGGTTTCCGGCATTCTTAGTCTTTTTGTTTCTCTGCCAGCCTGGCGCTTTAAGGGAGATTATTTTGTCATGCTTTCTCTTTCAGTACAGGTTGCAATATATAGCCTTCTTTACAACTGGACAGACCTCACTAATGGACCTTTCGGCATAACCGGTATCCCAAGACCTGTTATTTTAGGCTTCAAATTTGATGATATAAAAAGCATATTTGGACTTTCAACAGCATTTGCATTGTTATGCGGCGCTGTTATGTTTATCTTGTTAAAATCTCCATGGGGAAGGGCTCTAAAGGCAATGAGGGATGACGAATTAGCAGCAAGAGGGCTTGGTAAGAATACCAGATTGCTCAAGCTTCAGGCATTCTTTATAGCTTGTGCAATGGTTGCTGTTTCAGGGGGGTTATACGCTACTTATGTCAGTTATATTGATCCGACCTCTTTTACGCTCGATGAATCAATCCTGATGCTCAGCATGGTTGTAATTGGAGGAATCGGCAATTTCAGGGGGCCTATTGTCGGAGCATTGACACTTATAGCGATACCTGAAATCCTGAGATTCATGAATATCCCAGATGCAATCGCAGCAAATGCAAGACTTTTGATATACGGGTTGCTTTTAATTATAATGGCTCATGTAAGGCCGCAGGGTCTTGCAGGAGAATACAGGTTTAAATAGATGACGACAGAGACAGCCATAATGAAAAACCCAGTTGAAGGGGATTCAATGCAAATCAGCAATATTGTTCTTTCTGCAAGAGGTTTGCGGAAAGCATTCGGCGGACAGGTTGTCCTTGATGATATCTCTCTTGATCTCAGACAAGGAGAGGTTGTGCTTTTAAGGGGAGAAAATGGCTCCGGGAAAACCACACTTTTGAATATCCTAACAGGAAATCTTGAACCCGACAGGGGTGAACTGCATATAAATATCAATGGCAGCAGAGAAACCTTTGAATTCCCGAAGCCATGGTGGAAAGAACTTAATCCCTTTGATCATTTTACGCCTGAAAGGCTTGCATGGGAAGGGATTGGAAGGCTCTGGCAGGACCTAAGGCTTTTTCCCACAATGACTACCCTTGAGAATGTCGCTGTTGCCGCCCTGAATCAGAAGGGTGAAAATCCTGCATGGGCTTTATTATTCCCTAAAGCTAAAAGAGAAGAGGTTCAAAATACAGAAGCATCATCTGAGCGCCTCAAAAAGCTTGGATTGAGTGAAAGGCTTGACTCATCCTGCAATAAAATAGCCTTTGGCCAGATGAAGAGGGTTGCCATTGCAAGGGCAATACAGGCAGGAGCAAAGGTTCTTTTCCTTGATGAGCCATTATCAGGGCTTGATAAAAATGAAATAGCAGAGGTCATGGGTTATCTAAAAGACCTTGTAAAGGGGAATTCCATTACCCTTGTGATAGTTGAGCATGTATATAATATTCCTAAAATATTAAAGCTTGCTGATACTGTCTGGACACTCTCAAATGGAAAGCTAACCGCTAATAAAGTGAATGAAATAAACGAAGAGCAGAAAACTGATAAGCTCGACCTACATGATTTATTAAAGTCAATAGCCGTGGAGAAAGGCAGGATTTATTCAGAAGAACTTCCCAATGGAGCAAGGCTTACGACTGCATACCCTGATGAATATTATGGCTCAGAATTTGCTCTTCAGGTTAAAGACCTTGTTGTCAATAGAGGCATAAGGACAGTGATCAATAGACTGTCGCTCAGTTTAAAAAAAGGGCAGATTGCAATTCTTGAGGCTCCCAATGGATGGGGCAAGAGCACCCTCCTTGATGCAATTGCCGGAATTCATCCTATTGAATCGGGTAAAATTATGCTCTATGGAGAAGAGATCACTTCTATCCCGACGCATAAAAGGATTAAAAAGGGGCTGTCTTATCTAAGGTCCCAGATGTCTGTGTTCGGTTCTCTAAGCGTCAAAGAACATCAAAAACTTTCAAATGCAAGAAACTACTTATTCAATAGCTCGTTAAATAGAGATAGCAAAGGGAGTTTTTTAAGCGGGGGAGAGAAACAAAAACTATTGATAGACATTCTGCCTGAGGCAGATGTTTACCTGCTCGATGAGCCGATGATGGGGCTAGATGAAGAATCAATTTTTCGGTTTAAAAAACATTTCAAGAACCTTTTAATAAAAAATAGGACTGTGCTAATAGCGCAGCCATCAATAAATTAACATAAATATGGAGGCTCAAAATGACAAAAATAATTAAAATTCCCTTTATTTTGGTAATGGTTTTGTTTCTCATTAGTGGATGTACGAGCAAGGTGCCCAAAGAAGATAAAGCTCAATTTACAGCGACTGCAATTCTGCCATTAACAGGTGACCTATCATTTTTAGGAGATCCCGGGAAAAATGCATTGGAACTGGCGAAGAAAGACTTGGATAAAAAAGGAGAGGTGGTTTTTACTTATAGCTTGGTTGATAGTAAGGCAGAAGCGAAAGAGGCTGTTACTGAAGCCATAAAAGCGGTGGACATTGACAATAGAAAGATATTGATTACAACTCTTACTGGACCAAGTCTATCTGTAAGAGATTCTATGAAAGGCAAAAATATTCTGGTGGCAGCTATAGCGATACATCCAGATCTACCCCAGGAAGGCAGCCCATTAATTCGATTTTGCTATAGCGGCAAACAAGAGGCAGATATATTAGTTGATAAAATTGGGCAGAGCAAAGAGCCTGTTGGACTGATTGTATCAACAGATGCTTCAACTGATTACCAAGTCAAGAATATTATTATTCCTGAATTCAAGAGAAGGGGAATTGAGATTAAGTTTGTCGAATGGTTTCAAGTAGGGCAAAAAGATTTCAAGAATTTGGTTGCTTTGCAATTAAAAAATAAAGTTAAAAGGATACTGTTGCTCGGCTATGGCTCAGATTTCCCCCGCGTGCTGGAAGCGCTGCTAAATACAGGAACTCTTCCTCAATTGACAATATACGGTGGAATTGGCTTTGTAGAGATTGGTCAGCTGAAAACAGAGTTTTCAAAGGCAAAATATGTTATAACTGCTCCAGCTTTTGTTCTCGGGCTTTCTGGCGAGGAAGGGAAGAAATTTAGAGAGGAGTATAAGGGCTCATTCGGTAAGGAACCTTCCTATGATGCCGCTTATACTTATGATGCTGTTATGATTTTGGCAAAAATCATTAAGGAAACGAAATCTGCGGACCCAAATACCATTAGGAATGCTATCTTAAAAAAGAAGTTTTCAGGAGTAACTGGTGAACTACGGTTTGATAACAAAGGGGAGAGTACTTCAACTATCTATTTATCCACCTTTAAAGAAGGTCTTTTAGTTAAGGAACAATAGAATGAAAGAAAGCATAGAGGTAAAAGAAGAGTTGATAAAGCATCCAAAGACTAAGATTGAATACTTGAGTAAGAATGTCCAGGATGCATTACTGAGAATTGAAATTATAGAAGAAAGCTGGGTTTTAGCTGGAATTCCATTTGATCACACTTATGGAAGAGTCCCTGGCGAAGAAGAAATTCGTTTGTGGTCTATACCTCGCAGTACAGGTGAATTCTTGCATTCCTTAATTATCATGCAAAAGCCCAAGAACATTCTTGAAATAGGGGCATCCGCAGGATATTCTACGTTATGGCTGGCTTCAGCAGCAGCGACTTACGGCGGATGGGTTTACACGTGCGAGATCCTGCCAGAAAAAATAAAATTATTAGAAAAAAATATAGACATTTCAAAACTTTCAAATATTAAAGTTTTAGAGGGGGAGGCTAAAGAGTCTTTAAAAGGTTGCCCCAGCAAAATCGATTTTGTTTTCCTTGACGCTGATAAAGCAGCATATATTGATTATTGGAAGAAACTGCAATCTTTTGCTAAAGAAGGTACTATTTTAGTTGCTGACAATGCAGTTGACTATGGGTGGCTTATGAAGGATTTTTTGGATGAAGTGAGAGCTGATAAAAACTGGGATAGTTTAATACTTCCATATGATAATGGCCTTTTA
>DOHC01000181.1 GCA_003535475.1 Nitrospiraceae bacterium | reverse complement strand
CTGCAACTGGAAGGCAGTCTTGAAAAGGGCATTGCAAAACTCTCTGTAAAAACGAACACCGACTACAAAAAATCTTATCTTGGTGAAGACCAACAGACAACGGTTTATGAGGGATTTCTCTCTATAAAGCCTTCTTCTTCCCTGTCAGTTGATGTCGGCAAAAAAACACTGAAATGGGGCAAGGGCTATGCATGGAACCCCGCGGCATTTATAGACAGGCCCAAAGACCCTGACGACCCTGAATTGAGCCTTGAGGGCTTTTTAGTCGCATCAGCCGATTATATAAAAAGCTTTCACGGACCGTTAAAGACTGTTTCATTTACGCCTGTGTTAATACCTGTCTATAAGCACGTAAATAATACCTTCGGAGATGTAGACAAGCTCAATTTCGCGGGAAAGCTCTACTTTCTATTTTACGACACTGACATTGATTTAATAGTCCTCACAGGCGGAAGCAAGACAACGAGATACGGGGTAGATTTTTCCGGGAACATAACGACAAGCTTAGAAATACACGGAGAATTTGCATTGATAAACGATTATAAAAAGAAATTCATCGACAGCAACGGGACGAATTTTGAAAAAGAATACGATGCAAAAAGCTATCTGATAGGCTTAAGGTATCTAACGGAAAAAGACACCACATATATTTTCGAATATTACAGGGACGGAACCGGCCTTACATCCGGCGAGATGAAGGATTATTTCAGATTTATCAATAAAGGCTATGATTCGTATGTTTCGACAGGCAGCAATGCGCTTCTTAAAAAGGCATCAACTGTCACCGAAGGCAATTATGGAAAAATGAACCCGATGAGGGATTACCTCTATCTCCGCGTGAGCCAGAAAGAGCCCTTTGATATACTTTATTTCACTCCTTCAGTCACATTGATAACTAATATGAATGACAAAAGCTTTTCTTTCTCTCCCGAACTTTTGTACACAGGCATAACAAACCTTGAATTAAGGCTTAAAGCCTCATTCATAGTAGGAGAACGGCTGAGTGAATACGGAGAAAAGCAGAACGATTACAGAGCGGAATTAAGGGCGAGGTATTATTTTTGATAATATTCCGTATTCTCATCAAATTGACAAAACATCATGTAGTGCAAAGATTGCATTTCAGTGCAAACATTGCGCTCTGGAATTATAAAGAGAAGTTAAAACTGCTTGAAAAATAAAGCCTTTTCTATCTGGCATGGATTGTGCAGTTATTATGGCATGTCAGAGAGAAAAGGAGGTGAAACAAGATGAAAAGAGCAATTAAGGTCTTAATGGTGGTTGTTCTCGTTGCAGTAACAGTTTCTTCTGTTTATGCGATTGGCCCCTTTGGCCCTGGAATGGGGATGGGTCCCGGGTCCCGGGTAAACTATGGGAATCTGACGGTGGAGCAGAAAGCCAAGATTGAGAGTTTCACTGCCGAGGTTCAGGGATTAAGAGAACAGATTATTCAGAAGCGCGCAGAACTCATGATCCTCAGAACCCAGTCTAATCCTGACTGGAAGGCTATTGAGCAGAAACTCAAAGAGATAGTAGAGCTTACGACCCAGATACAGAAGAAGGCTCACGAGGCAGGAGTTACAGGCCAGTTTGGATACGGATACGGTGCTGGCAGAATGATGGGAAGGATGGGTGGAATGATGGGCGGCCCATGCAGAGGATTCTAATGCCAGACTTGAATGTAAAGGAGGAGTATGATATGAAGAAAACTTTGATTTGCTACATGACCGTTATATCGCTCCTCCTTTGCCTTTTTATTCCTGATACAGCAAAGGCTGCGGATGATTTTGAAGGGTATGACGAAAACACAGAGATTACAATAAAAGGCAGCGTAAATGAAGTAGTTTTAACAAGGAGAGGACCTGTAATTCTAATTGTTGACTATAAAAATAAGCCCCTGAGAGTTCTTACAGCACCGAGATGGTATCTCATCAGAAACAATATTGAGTTTCAGGGCGGTGCAGAGGTAGAAATCACAGGCTCAAAGTTTTATGGAAAAGACGGAATTTTCTATCTTGTTGCAAGGAAGATAAAGTTTCTGAAAGATAACAGAGTTATTGAATTAAGAGACCCTCTCTGCAGGCCAATGTGGAAAGGTATGAGGTGAACCCTAATATTCAAGTGTTCTGATTTCTATAGGCAATGCTAAATTGTATCCGCTTTGATATTTTGATATACTCCAAAAAACATAGGAGGGGTGATATGAAAATTCTAAGTATTGCATTGATTATAGCGGTTGCTCTTCTCTTTGTCGCAGCGCAGGCTTCAGCTGACAGCGAGTTCAGCAGCCTTATCACAAGCATGGATGTGCAGGCTGAGGCGAATATGGCTGACTTTCAGGTAAGGCTTGGCGCTTACTTTGATGCATCCTCTTCGCAGGTAGAGACAATAATCAGGAGTGTTGACAGGCCCGGCGACGCTTATATGTGTTTTCGTGTGGCTGAAATTACCAAGAAGCCTGTGGAAATTGTGCTCAAGGAGTACAGAGCAAACAAGGGCAGAGGCTGGGGTGTCATAGCCAAGAATCTCGGCATCAAGCCCGGTTCCAGGGAGTTTCACGAATTAAAGAAAGATAAACTTGCATCTGCTGCAGGCAAAGGAAAGGGTAAGGACAAAGGCAAGGGTAAAGGCAAAGGGAAAGATAAAGACTGATTACACAGAACAATCAATCACCTAAAGCCCCGGCGAACACATCTCCGGGGCTTTTCTATTGTCAGACATTGTCTCTTCGCAGCTATCTTTTGTTGCAATGATTCGGTTATAATAAAACCCTGCGTTGTATTGCCGGAGGCCTTTTTCCCTGCAACAACCAAAGAATATCAAATGGAGAATTAAAAGAATATGAAACGTGAGGATATCAGGAATATAGCAATTATTGCCCATGTTGACCACGGGAAGACCACCCTTCTTGACGGAATGCTTAAGCAGGCAGGAATCTTTCGTACCCCTGAAAAAATGCAGGAGCGTATCATGGATACTATAGACCTAGAGCGCGAACGCGGAATCACAATCATGGCAAAGAATACTGCGGTCGAATATAACGGCGTGAAGATAAACATTGTTGATACTCCCGGACATGCTGACTTCGGTGGAGAGGTTGAGCGGACATTAAAGATGGTTGACGGCGTACTGCTACTTGTCGATGCATCCGAGGGGCCGCTTCCACAGACACGCTTTGTTCTTAAAAAAGCGCTTGAGCTCGGACTGCCTCCTATCCTTGTTGTTAACAAAATAGACAGGTCAGACGCCCGGATACAGGATGTCCTGAACGAGGTATATGATCTCTTCATCGATCTCGATGCAACTGAAGAACAGCTTGAATTCCCTGTGCTGTATACGAATGCCAAGAAAGGCACTGCAAAAACAGACATGTCAGATTTGTCCGACAAGGCGGATGAGACGGCAGACCTTCAGCCTCTCTTCGAAACAATATTAAAGACAATTCCGCCGCCAGAGGACAACGGGAGCAATATCCTGCAGCTTCTTGTTACTAACATTAATTACGATGATTATGTAGGCAGGCTCGCAATCGGCAGAATATTCTCAGGCACAGTGAAAGTAGGCGACACAGTTGCCATGGTGAAGGGAGACGATGAGACAACAAAAACAAAAGTCACGTCCCTCTACACCTTTCGGGGACTCGAACGGATTGCAGCAAAAGAAGCCCGTGCAGGAGACATCGTAGCGCTTTCGGGTATAGAGGGAATAACCATTGGCGATACGATCACAAGCACCGAAACACCAATGCCGCTGCCTCGTATTACTGTTGATGAGCCTACTATCTCCATAGTCTTTCAGGTCAATACCTCTCCTTTCGCAGGAAAGGAAGGTGATTATGTTACATCAAGGAATCTTCGTGAGCGGCTCGAAAAAGAGCTTCTATACAATGTTGCCATAAGAGTTGATTTCTCAGGAACCGATTCCTTTACAGTCATGGGAAGGGGAGAACTCCAGCTCGCTATCATTATCGAGATGATGAGAAGAGAGGGATATGAACTCGCAGTCTCTATGCCTGAGACAATCACAAAAACGATTAAGGGGGTTGTCCATGAACCGATGGAGATCCTCGTCATAGACGTGCCTGAAGAATATGTCGGGGTAGTGACACAGCAGGTTGGCATGAGGCGTGGAAAGATGCAAAAGATGATGAATAATGGCTATGGCAGGGTGAGGCTTGAATTTAGGATACCGTCACGCGGGCTAATAGGCTTCAGATCCCAGTTCCTCACAGACGCGAGGGGAACAGGGCTGCTAAATCATCTTTTCGATGGCTACGAGCCATGGCAGGGCGTGATTACAAAGAGACAGACAGGAGCGCTCGTCTCCGACAGAGCAGGGAAATCTACAATCTACGCTCTCTTTCATCTCCAGCCTCGCGGAGTCCTGTTTATCAAGGAAAACACCCCTGTTTATGAAGGCATGATTATCGGCGAGAACTCGCGTGATAATGACCTTGATGTAAATGTTATCAAGGAAAAGAAACTCACTAATATCAGGGCGGCAAATGCAGATGAAGCGCTGCAGCTTATTCCGCCGCACTTCATGAGCCTTGAGCAGGCGATTGAGTTCATCAAGGAAGATGAGCTTGTTGAGGTTACACCACAGTCCATCCGATTACGCAAAAAAGTGCTCGATGTGAACAAAAGGCCGAAGGTAAGGAAAGAATAAGGAGCTGATTTTTCTGCGGCATTTGATTTATATATGGGATGGCTTGAATAAAGGGTGGTAAGGGCAGAAAAGATATACGGACTAACGGAGCTTTTTCAGAATTTTTTCGCTGTCTTTTTTATTAGAAATCGCAAGAATCACAACCTCTGCGTAATGAATCCGATAATATGCTCTAAAGTCGCCGCTCCTCAGACGATAAAGGGGAGGATTAAAGCCAGTCATTTTCTTTATCCTTGATTTGCCGAATGGAAGCGGTGATGTTTCCAGATAGATCTTGATATCATTCACGAGTTGAAGGGCGTCATCAGTTTCAAGCCTTTTGATATCGCGCTGGACAGAAGGGCTGAAGATAATGTTATATCTTTTTTGTTCCACGGCGCTTTCCCAGCTTTTTTATCAGGGCATCGGCTGTAATGCCGCCGTGTGCCTTATATTCAGCGTATGCCTCTTCAATCCGCATCTTAAACGAAGGTTCATTTTCAATGAGATAATCTGCAAGGTCATCCGCAGTGATATGATGAAGCACTGCCGTTGGTTTGCCGTATGCAGTGATAATAATATCGCCTTTTTGGGAGTCTCTTAAGAGTTCCATTGTCTTATGTTTGAGTTCCTTTACCCCTGCAAATTTCATAATTACTCTCCTTTGTAAAGTTATACAAAAGTATAACTATTTACGAGCAGACCGTCAAGGGGATGTATAATTTATTTACAGATATCTGCGACATTAGCCTGTGCTATAATCATGGGAAATAAATACATCTCGGCGATATAGAAAGATTTTGTAAGGCGGCGGTTTTGAAGGGGAA
>DOHC01000030.1 GCA_003535475.1 Nitrospiraceae bacterium | reverse complement strand
TATATCCGCCCTCTCATGTCCCATCTCCCAGGACACTTCCTGCAGTCTTTCCTCATACATCATGCTTGTGCTTTCTCTCAGTTCCTCCATCCGCTCCTCTGCAAAATTCCATCTCAGGCCATGACTGCCGTGATATTCCTGGCCGGATTCAAGGGCTGCTTCCTTTATCGCTTCTCTGTAAGAAATAGCAATCCTTTATCCATATCCTTTTGTCTTATAGTTTTATCCCCTCTTCCATAGCATACTTTTTAATAATGTTGGTAAACACAGCACCTGTTGTTTTCTTTATAACCCCGGTATCTCTAATTTCCTTTGTTTCTGACAAGGCCCTATAAATGTCCTGTCCGTCCAGGAGTCTCGCAACTTTTTTATAAAAATTAGTGCTTTTTTCGTCTCCACAAACTTCCAATATCTCTTTTACTATATATTTAATTTCATATTCTTCTTTTTTATTCTTAATACCCTCTATTTTAGATGCCTGTGTTTTATAAAACGGTTTGCCGTGGCGATGAAAAATCACCATTTCTGTTTTACCGTCTATACCACCTTTTTCAAAGCTAACCCCCTCTATCAGCTTATACCCTTTTTCTATAAGACCCTGGGTAGCTTTTCTAATAGTTTCCCTTATGTGTATTGGTTGTTTTGCATATATAGGTATTATTTCAGCAAATCTCAGAAGTTCTTTTTTGTGTACCGTTTGAGATCTGAACATCTTACTAAGATATAGTGCCAATCTTTGCTCAATTGGACTAAGACTGTGAAAAAATTTACTATCAAAGTCAGTAACTAAAATACTATTTTTTTGTATGCTCCCATAAAGAATATCCGAAGCCTTTATGGTTGCAAAAGGAAGTGTTGCCTGCCCTGCAGGTTTTTCTTTATATAAATATAGGGTATCAAATAAACTGAATGTTATATCAACATAAGCCTGTTTCTCATTATCCCAGAAAGCATTTTTAGCCTCAATTACCATCCCCTTCAAGCATCTTAAATCCCGTTCAATCATTTTATAGTTATCTTGTCCTTGGGATTTAAGGCCACGTTGTTTTATAAGATTAAAAATAGATCCAAATTGAATAAATTGAGATTCAAAATTTTGCTCTTTCCATATCTGAAAGAGATCAAATAGTGTTTCAAATGTGCTTTCTGTTCCAAACCCATATTTTGAGTCTGGATATACCTTCCAGACACGCTTTACTGATAAATTATTTTTACCTATTATTGTATCTTCGTAGGTAATATAATCAATTCCCACCTTTTTTTTTGTTAAGATAAAAAGAGGGAATTCAGCTAAGGTAAGTTCATATTTACTTTTTGATAAATCTGATTTTAGGTTTATGTCTATAAGCATTATTTTATAATAGCATTTTTATATACCGTTTCAAGCTTTTTAAACGTTATTTAAGAATATTTTAAACGTTATTTACATAGTAAAATACCTTGTATAATTATATATATAAAACATCTTATCGGCATAACTACGGTATGTTATAAAAGTTTTCCACAATTTAATTATCTCTAAAAATATTTTATTGTCCTTTTATTTTATCTTCCAAACATTGTGTTATATATGTATTCATATCTATTCCTGCCTGAACCGCGGCAACTTTGATCTGTTTTCGAAGCTCGCTGGGGATTCTAAGTAAAAATGTAGAAATTTTATCCGGTTTATTTTCTTTATCTTCTATAATAATATTCCCGTTTCCCTTTGCTCCTTTCAAAAATCCCTCTACACCAGTAACGTCTGTCTTTTTTATTGTTGGTTTACTTAAATCAGTTTTATGTGGTATTACCATATTTATTCTCCTCTTAAATTATAGTTATAAGTAATATAATAATTATAATTATAATAAGTATTATATATGTAATATATTACAGATTTCTGTATGTAATCCTTGTATTTCTTGAATAGCCTTTTCTGGGGCTCCCGGGTATTCCGTGACACCTAGGCCTGCAGTAATACAATTTTTGTATACTTGCCGGGAATAAATCATTGTTCCCATTAATTCTATTTCATTTTCGTCTTTAAGCTTTTGAATATGTTCTGTTACATCTTTTGCAAGCCATGTATTAGATAAAAGCTGGTTTAATAATACATATGCTTTAAGATTTTCTTTATAAACTTTTGCTTCCCTTAAAACGACAAGCGTATCTTCCAAAGCCCACACATCATATAAGGATGGTAATACGGGAATAATAAGAAGATCTGCTGCCAAAATAGCGGACCGGAAAACTGTGCTATCTCTTCCCCCAACATCAACTATTACAATTTTGTTTTCGTTCAGAACCTTGAGATCTTTATGTAAAGTTGGCGTATTGATAGCGATACTCTGTATATCATCTTTTTCGCGCTTTGCCCGGAAGCTCATTGAGCTTGCTTGGACGTCACTATCAACCAGAATAATTTTTTTTTCTTTTGCAAACTCCACGGCTAAATTAACAGCTATGGTAGATTTTCCACAACCTCCTTTTGTGTTTCCCACAGTAATTACCATAGGGTATACCTCCTTATAATGATTATAATACTTATAATTATAATAAAGATAATATCTATTATTAAATTTATCAAGGGAATTAAAGCAAATGTTGTAATTAATAATGCCGATGCTCGCAGCAAGGGAATCACGCAGCGGGTTCAGGAGTTCATTGAAGAGAACCCAACCCACCTGAACCTTTTCAAAACAGTGGTGCATACTCTTGCTGATTTCAAAAAAGCGTATGCCTCCGGAGTAGGCGTGACAGAGCTTAACAGCAAAGGCCGTGCGGCAGGGGAAGTGAAGCAGCTTGTCAGCGAAATAAAAAATATTAAATGCATATAAAATAGTTTCATATGCATAATATATGCATATGAGGAGGTACGATAAGTGAATAATAAACAAAAAGAGATACACAACATTAATGATTTGGAAGAAAAAAATGTAAATAAATTTCTCACCAATTCTTATCTGGACGATTCAAAAAACCAGCGGCTTGGCGGCAGAAAGAAGAAAGAAAAAAAGACAAAAGAGTTAATGGCCACATATCTCACGACAGAGCAAAAGGAAAAGGCGCTGATTTATTGTGAAAAAAAAGGGCTTCCTTTTTCCACAATGGTAAGACAGCTGCTGATAGAAAAAGGGATTTTGTGACTACCCTCCCTTTTACCCTTTTTCAAAAGGTGATGCAATGCATCACATGAACCGTCTTGGGTGATGCAATGCATCACATGAACCGTCTTGGGTGATGCAATAAATTACTAATTTCCCGCTTTTCATTTATCCTCCGGCCCCTGCATCGAAACGCAACCTTCTTCCTCCGCCCTGGTTTCATCTTCTAATGCTCCCCAATAACGCTGCCCCGCCTCCGGGCTTCCCTTTACCGTTTCTTTCTTTTGAAGCGTAGCAGAGAACGCTTCGGCGATGCATTGTTTAATTTTAACATCCCGCTGATCTGCCTCGCTGCACCCAACATAGATTTCTCTCACAAGATCTGTGATAGACACGTGCATGAAAAACTCTTCAAGCACGTATGATACAATGGTTGACGCAAAAGAAGGGAAAGCCCTGAGTATATCCCGTTCTTTCTTTTGGATACTAATGCACATTTTCACTTTTTTTCGGTTTTCACGCATCAACCCCACAATTCCATCCCATGCTTCAAGTATCCCCTTGCCTGTGAGTATTCAGGATTTCCGGGGATTAAGACTTCGCTGTTTTTGAAAATATCCATTTTCACTGATTTACTTCCTTCCCGCTGCTCTTACCCCCAAGCCGCTGTATCTCAATATCTGTTTGTTATTTTTGATTGCAATCGACAGCGCTTTTTCAGTCCCTACCAGTACAAGTTTTTCCCTTGCTCTTGTGATTGCGGTATATATGAGGTTACGGTAAAGCATTACATAATGCTGTGTCGTTACCGGCATGATAACACAGGGTATTTCGCTTCCCTGATACTTGTGTACCGTTAGGGCATAGGCAAGATCTACCTGGTCCAGTTCAAAATCCTCATAAGCAATGATTCTATCATCGAAGAGGATTAAAGCCTTCCTTTCTTCCTCCTCTATGTTGACGATATATCCGATCTCACCGTTAAAAACTTCTTTTTCATAGTTGTTCTCCGTCTATATCACCTTGTCCCCCCTCCGGAACCCGCTGATCTGCCCCTTGCTTCCTGCCAGCAGTTTCGAGACCTGCTGATTTTTGCTGAGCATGGAAACGCAGTGCTTTCTCATGATGTCCCTCAAGGCGGTGTTGAGTTCTTTTGTTCCGGTTGTCCCTCTTTTCATGGGGGAGAGTACCTGGGTTGTTTCCATAGTAGCATACACCTGTGAACTGACCGCCTCCACAATCCTGTCCCTGATGTATGAAGGCTCTTCCTCCCGGATGAACACCAGATCCTTTGAACCCAGGAGGCTGCTGATTGATTTACCGCTGTGTACGAGATGGGCAGCCCTCACGATACCGGAATCCTCCGCCTGTCTCTGTATTTTTGAAAGAACGCTGACCGTGCATAGATTGTACTCAACCATATCCTTCAGTATCCTTCCGACCCCCACAGAGGGAAGCTGGTTGTAATCCCCCACCAGCGCCAGGCATGATCCCCTGATTGCCCGAAGGAGAGATTCCATGAGCAGTATGTCCGTCATTGACATTTCATCTATGATGATGAATCCAACACGCAGGGGGTTTGATTCGTTCCTTTTGCACCGCAGGGCAGCGCCGTCAAATCCGGCTTCAAGCAGCCTGTGGATTGTCTTTGCTTCATGCCCTGTAACTTCGGAGATTCTTTTTGCGGCCTTGCCGGTTGGAGCCGCAAGCGCATATGAGATGCCCAGCTTGTCAAGTATGTGGATCAGGCTTAACAGCGAGTATGTCTTGCCGGTTCCGGGAAGCCCGGTGAGAACGGACAGCCTTTTTGTTAATGAAGACCTTAAGGCATTGCTCTGTTCATCGGTCAGGTTTGTGGCGATGCTTTCCAAAGCTGCTATATTGATCATGGATTTTTCCTGCGCCATGTTGCTGATCCTGTCCGCCACATATCTCTCTGCGTTGTATACCCGTTTGAGATATACACAGCCCTGAGTGAATACAAGCCCGTCGAAACTGTTTTCAAAAAAGTGGTCAGCGACTATTCCGCTGCCCAGCTGCATTAGATCGCCTGCACGCTTGAGCAGTTCCCCTTCAGGCAGATAGCTGTGGCCTTCCTTGTATGTTGCTTCCTCAAGACAATACATGATGCCTGCTGTCATCCGTGCCGGATGTGTTGCCTCGATCCCGAATTCTTTTGCTATGCCGTCTGCTTTCAGGAATCCCACGCCCCTTATCTCGGTAAAGATATAGGGGTTTTCCTTGATTTTGATTATGGCGTCTGCGCCGAAGATCTTGAAAGCCTTTTTTGCATAGGTCACGGTAAGCCCGTATGAGCACAGCGTTGTGATAAGATCAGCTACAGCTCTCTGTTCTTTCCATGAGGCCATGATCTTTTCAGCGGTGATCTGCCCGATGCCTTTCACCTGCAATATCGCTTTTGGGTTGTTGTCCAATACCTCAAGAGTATTGTTGCCGAAATAATCAACAATCCTTTTTGCGGTTACCGGCCCTATACCGCTTATAAGCCCGGATGAAAGAAACCTGATTATCTCTTTCTTGCCGTGCGGTTCGATCACTGTTAATTTTTCGACCTTTAGCTGGAGACCGTACTTGTTGTTTGTCCACTTCCCTGACACAATGTGTCTTACGCCGTCATAGAAAAATCCTTCAGGGAAGGACCCGGTACAGGTTATGTTGCTGCCCAGGGGAGGACAGTCCTTGCTGTCCTTGAAGCCGTGTTCGACAATATCCACCACTTTCACACTCATCACGGAAAAATCATCCCGCTTGAAGAGGAATTTGTGGAACTCGGCTACTATGGAAAGGTTGACATCTGTGCCACTGATATTTTTTTGCACCTTGTACCTCCAAAGAATTGTACGGCATTCTCATTTGTATATATGGTATTACCGTATATATGGTATTACCGTATATACAGTATTACTATATATACAGTATTACCGTATGTATGGTATTACACTATTGATTTCTTTTGACAGCCAATCATCCTTGCCGTTGCCGATAGGGAAGGATGAAGAAATTGAGCAAACAGGAAGAAAATACCTGATCGGTTTTCTTCTATAAGCCGCTGCTTTTGCATACAATCCAGCCCTGAATTCCGGAACCGGAAGGACCACTTTCTGCAAAAAAATATTTAATATTTTCCATACGGAAACTCTTTTGCTTGCATCTACAACATCACATGAATTAATATATATACAACACAGTACAGTAGGGTAATCCGAAACTATGCGACACCCTGACACACATTGTACTGCATGTCTGGATAGTGTCCCCTATCCAGCAGCAATGCAGTTTTTCCCAAAGCAGTGCGTGTCCAGATGCCCCCGGCATCGCTTGTGTTTCCTTGTCTGCGAGGAAATACTTTGTCTATGGGACAGTAGAGGTCGAGCTCACCATACGAGTTTGTGACGAAACTAAACCTGAGCATCTCAGGGCATTGCTATGCCTTGAGTAGTTTTTCTCCCTCTCCCCAACATGGTGTTCTTCCTGTCTATTGCCTTGATATTTAAGGGTTTTACTGCGGTGNNCTTTTCCTGTGTTCCTGCCTTTCATGTGCAAGCTCTTCCAGCAAGCTTGCTTCTCCTGTTGCATCTGCAACACCCTTGCAGGCAGCTTTTTTATATTTTACAAAAATGGCTATTTTTGCACTGTGGAGGCAAGCCGCTGGCTTTTTACAAAAAATGGCAGTTTTTGTAATTATGATTCTAAAGTTTAAAGAAATTCAAAGTCTCTACATGGGTAAGCTTGCTTCTCCTGTGCCCTGGCGAGCCTGCCGCTTGCCCTGCCTTGCTGCTCATCCGCTTGCAAGCTTGTCTGCCCTCATGAGCAATGCTCTGCATTGCCCGCTTGCCGCTGCCGCAGGCTGCTGCCCTGAGCCGCTTGCTGTTTTGCTCAGCAGGCAACTGCCGCCCGGCATCCTTTGCTCAGCGTGCCTGTGCCTGGCTGGAAGCCAGGGGCGGGGAGGGACGGTTAAATGCCGTCCTTTACCCGATTAGGCTCTTGACATCCTCCCCGCCCTGAAGGACGGCGATTCCCGGATAGTTGCCGAACATAATATTTTCTTTAATTCTTCAGAGGTTATCTCACAGTCACGTATAATTTGAGCTAAAAGTCCGCGTCCGATTGTTTCACCTGGATGTACAGGCACCACCGTACACCTGCCGACAGAGTGTTGGAGGAAGTTGTGGCTGCCCTTGCTTCGAACTACCTCAAAGCCTATCTTCTTTAGGGCTTTAATAAGATGTTTACCGGTAATTGAAGGAAAATTACTCACGCAGTGACCGCCACACGTTGAACACCAATAAACTCAGTGGCCGCAGGTTGTTCCACTTCGAGGCAGAGTTCAATTGCTTCCTTTATTCTTTTCATTAGTACATCAAGTGATTTTGCCTGTGTATGACATCCTCGTAACATAGGCACCGAGGCTACGAAATATCCATCTTCATCCTTCTCTATAACTACGCTAAATTCTCTATGCACTTCATTATCCTCCATCAGTAGTGTCCGGTAAAACTTTATAAAAGTATGGCCTGTTCTTTACACTTGTAGGATAATAAAGTCACCAAACCCAACCCCTGCATGGAGGAACAGACCATGAATAAAGTATACACCATATTTACAGAGTTGTTAAAGCTTTGTCCGGGATACCAATTCGACAAGGCTACAGAACATTATAATGGTGACCGTTACGTAAAGACCTTTAAGACATGGCAGCATGAAGATGTTTTCGTATCCACGATTGACATCAGG